>JBDNIA010000241.1:0-6465 GCA_041688525.1 Crocinitomicaceae bacterium
AGATTTCTGCTACCGCGCCAATAAAACAGGATTTTAATTATTTAGATGAACACTACGGTGGCGTTCGACCCTTTGAAGTGGCGGTAACGCTGAAAGATACGAATCTCAATTTTTGGGACAAAGAAGCGCTGGAAGCAGTTGAAAGTTTGGAGAATTATCTTGAAAATGAATACGGAGCAACAATAAAAATTTCATTGGTGAAAGCCGTAAAGTTGATGAATCGCTCATCGCATGCTGGTCGAACGGACTATTACTCCATTCCAAATCAACAAGGACAGATTACACGTTTTAAAAGACCCTTGAAAAGAGCCGGAAGAGGAAAATTATACAGTACTTTCATGGATTCAACGGAGACAGTCATGCGTGTTTCTGGAAATATTCCAGATTGGGGAAATCAAAATATTACCAAGAAAAACAAGGCTTTCTTTTCTTTTTTGAAGAAGAGTGATTTTGGCAAAGTTATACATGTTCAAATAACGGGAACCGCTCATCTTTTGGATAAAAACATCAACTATTTATCGGTGAGTTTGGTAAAAGGTCTTTCTGTCTCTGTGCTAATTGTTGCCTTGATTATGGGACTTATTTATCGTTCATTTTCCATTGTAATAATCAGTATTATCCCAAATCTCATTCCTTTGATTTTTATTGCTGCTATCATGGGTTATTTTGGAATTAATTTAAAGATTAGTACATCTATCATATTCACAATAGCCTTTGGAATCGCTGTAGACGATACGATACATTTTCTAGGGAAATTCAAGTTTGAATTGATGAAAGGCCGATCGAAACTCTACGCTCTGAAACGCAGTTACCTTACTACTGGAAAAGCAATGCTCATCACTACCTTTATTCTTTGTGCTGGATTTATTTTACTCGTATTCTCAAGTTTCCAGGGAACTGTTGTCATGGGAGTTTTACTCTGTTTCACTTTGTTTTTGGCGCTAATTGCTGATTTGACGCTTCTTCCGGTTTTACTTTTGTTGTTTTATCGCAAAAAGTCTTAATTTTCACAAAGTGTTCTTTCGCTTTCTGTCTTTTGCCGAAAGCTTAAAGCAAAAATGACAGAGCGGATTCTTTACCTGTCAAGCAGCTTATTCTCTCTAGCGTGTGCAGCCGCGAGGACAGATTGGAAATGTCATTAGGTTTTTTATCTTTAGCTTAAATTAAAAACCAAATGTCAAATAAAACAGTTCAGCAAATTTCCCTCACTGTAGCTTTATTACCCATTGTTTTTCTCATTTCATTATTGGCTTTAAATATTTATTTTTTCGGCGGTGATGCCGCTGAAGGGCCAAATCAAATCGCTTTATTAATGGGAGCGGCTGTTGCGATTGTATTTGGATTTCGAGTTGGATTCAAGTGGAAACAGCTGCAAAAAGGAATGGTGCGGAGCATAAAGTCTGCACTTCCCGCGGTTCTCATTCTATTAATGATAGGTGCGCTGACCGGAACTTGGGTATTGTCAGGAGTGGTTCCAACAATGATTTATTATGGTTTGCAGATCTTGAATCCGACGATATTTTTATTCGCTGCCTGCATTGTTAGTGCAATCGTTTCCATTGCAACAGGAAGTAGTTGGAGTACCGTTGCTACTGTTGGTGTTGCTTTGCTCGCCATTGGTCAGGTTTTGGGACTCGGCAACGGAATGATCGCAGGAGCAATAATTTCTGGCGCTTATTTTGGAGATAAAATGTCGCCATTGTCGGACACGACAAATTTAGCTCCAGCTATGGCGGGAACGGATTTGTTCACCCATATTCGCTACATGACTTATACTACTTTTCCTACAATGATTCTCACCTTAATTATTTTCTTACTTCTTGGTTTAAATTCCAGTGCTGTGGAAGATAATTCTACAATTGACTTAATGCTTGCGACTCTCGAGACTAAGTATTTCATTCACCCCGTACTATTTTTAGTGCCAGTCGGTGTTGTGTTTCTAATTGTGAAAAAAGTAGATGCTCTTCCAGCTCTTTTCATCGGGACTTTGCTCGGTGGATTGTTTGCTGTTATTTTTCAACCGGATGTCGTAAAAGAAGTATCAGGCGTTGCAAATAATTACGGAAAGGCAGCTTATATGGCGATTATGAAATCAATTTCTTCAAATGTTGCCATTGTTACTCCTTTAGAAAATGTCAATGGACTTCTGGAAACCTCTGGAATGGCGGGCATGATGAATACAATTTGGTTGATTATCTGTGCGATGTGCTTTGGTGGAGTCATGGAAACAACAGGATTTTTAAATAAAATTACCTCGGTTGTTGTTAAACGAGCGAAATCTACTGGCGCACTAATTGCTTCAACAGCTGGCACGTGTTTATTTTTCAACGCAACGGCTTCCGACCAGTATTTAGCAATCGTTGTGCCTGGAAAGATGTTCGCAAAAACATACCAAGAAAGAGGATTAGCGCCAGAAAATTTAAGTCGAACTCTCGAAGATTCCGGTACGGTAACATCTGTTTTAATTCCCTGGAACACCTGTGGTGCTGCACAATCTTCTGTCCTCGGCGTCGCAACTGGCGAATACTGGATGTATTGCTTCTTTAACTGGATGAGCCCTATTGTAACGGTTCTTTTTGGCTATTTGAATATTAAGATTCGGAAGCTGGCGACGAAAAGCGAAAAGCTCTAGGCAGACTGCTCACGACTGGAAACGTCGCGTATTTTTCAGACTATTTTTCCTCAGCCTAGCGTTTTTTTTGGTTCTTTCTTTTTGGGTGATGCAAAAAAAGAACGAACGACAAACTATAACTTTACCGACAAATAAGAACAGAATCGAGAATTGATTAAAGCGACAAATAGTTTTTGATTCATCAAAGTAAAATAAGCAGAAGGCTTAAAACTAATACTTAAAGTTAAAAAAAAACGTCAAAAGCCGATAGTTAATCAGAAATTCTTTCCAGCTGGCTCTTCGGCACAGTTACCGTAAAATTCGTTCCGATGCCACTGATTGTTATTCTTACCCGATATTCTCCTTGTTTATGGAGCGCCGTTCCGATTAAACCATTGAAGGCTCCATTTACTATTTTAACCGCTTCACCGATTTGGAAATCGTCGAGGTTTTCATTTTTTACTTCAACCTTTTCAGCGAGGAAGATGCGTATATTTTGAATTTCGTAGTCTTTTACAATAGCGTATTTTCTGAGATCCTTCATTATCCAGGCTACGCCATTCGTTTGCGCTGCTTTCACTAATTCCTTGTCTTCGCAAAACACAAAAACATAGGTAGGAATTAAAGGTGCCTCAATTTTCTTTTTCCGGTCGCTCCAAATTCGCAGAGTAGTGTAGGTCGGCAAATAAGCTTCAAAACCTTGTTGCAGCAAACTTTCGTATACTTTTCTCTCAAAATTACTTTTTGTCTTCAAGATAAACCAAAGCTTGTTTTGTGTTAAGTCCGAATTAAGTTTTGTGGTCAGCATTTTTTTAATTGTGGTGTAAATTTAATTAAATCGAGGTAATATTTGCCAAAAGTCAAAAGCTCAAGGCAAAAAGCTAAAGGTGAAAATAAACAACAAACGAAATAAGCATAAACATCTAAACGCAAATAGGAGTAAATCATAAATAAATCGACCTTGGAAAGATCAGCGAATAAAAAAACCAAGAATTGCAACCTAACAAAGGACCGGCATTCGAAAAATCGTCGTCAAAAAACCAGGTAAGTGAAAAGAAGTAAACCCAGTGTTTGAGAGCCAGCTGTCGAAGACCCTATAAGGCGATTCGTTAACAGCGTTTCTAAGTTTGGGGTGCACCACTGGAAACGTCGCGTATTTTTCAGACTATTTTTCTACGGCCTAGCGTTTTTTTTGGTTCCTTCTTTCTTTTTGGGCGATGCAAAAAAAAAGAACAAACGACAAACTTGAACTTTATCGACAAATTAAGAACAGAATGGAGAATTCAATAAAGCTTCAAATAGTTTTTGATTCATCAAAGTAAAATAAGCAGAAGGCGCAAGGCAGAAATCGGAAAGCCAATCATTAAAGTTAAAAAGAAAGTGGCTATAGCTTATTTCTTAAAGCTTAAACCATAAAGCAAAAGCCAATTACCGCTAGTTAATAGCCAAAAAATAACTACCTTTAGCCCGTTAAAAATGTTAAAAAATGTTTGAAAATCTTACTGATAAATTCGAAAAAGCCTTTAAAGTATTAAGAGGCCAAGGACAAATTTCTGAAATCAATGTAGCCGAAACTTTGAAAGAGGTGCGAAGGGCGTTATTGGATGCGGATGTTAGTTTTAATACTGCAAAAGAATTTACAAATACGGTTAAGGAGAAAGCATTAGGACGTGATGTATTAAATGTGCTTTCCCCAGGTCAATTGATGACTAAAATCTGCCATGAAGAATTGGTAGAATTGATGGGAGGAAACGAAGTTGAAATCAACGTAAAAGGCGCTCCTGCTGTTGTTTTGATGTCGGGATTGCAAGGTTCGGGAAAAACGACGTTTTCAGGAAAGTTAGCGAACTATCTAAAATCGAAAAAAGGAAAAACACCTTTGTTAGTGGCTTGTGATGTTTATCGTCCAGCGGCGATTGATCAATTACACGTTCTTGGCGATCAATTGGGCATTGAGGTATTTTCGAATAAAGAAGAGAAAAATCCAGTCTTAATTGCCCAAGCGGCTATTCAATACGCGAAAGCGAAGGGTTTTAATGTTGTCATTGTCGATACAGCTGGTCGATTGGCGATAGATGAAAAAATGATGGCGGAAATTGCAGCTGTTAAGGCGGCCATTAATCCTACCGAAACCTTGTTCGTTGTGGATGCTATGACGGGACAAGATGCTGTCAATACAGCAAAAACCTTCAATGATATAATTAATTTCGACGGTGTTGTCCTTACAAAAATGGACGGAGATACTCGAGGTGGTGCGGCTTTGTCTATTAAAGCTGTTGTCAATAAACCAATCAAATTTGTTGGTACAGGAGAAAAAATGGATGCCTTGGATATTTTCTATCCAACACGAATGGCCGATCGTATTCTTGGAATGGGAGATGTCGTTTCCTTGGTTGAAAGAGCACAAGAGCAATTTGACGAGGTAGAAGCAAAAAAACTACAACGAAAAATTCAAAAGAATACCTTCGATTTCAATGATTTCTTGTCCCAAATTCAGCAAGTGAAGAAAATGGGTAACATGAAAGACTTGATGGGGATGATTCCAGGCGTTGGAAAAGCAATGAAAGATGTTGAAATTGAAGATGACGCGTTCAAATGCGTAGAAGCAATTATCCACTCTATGACGCCAGACGAAAGAGCCAATCCAAACATTATAAACGGAAATAGAAAAAATAGACTCGCCAAAGGTTCTGGAACGAACATTCAAGAAGTCAATAAACTCATCAAACAATTCGAAGACACGAAAAAGATGATGAAGATGATGAGCAATCCTAAAAGTATGTCAGGAATGATGCAAAAGTTGAAGGGAATGGGTGGAATGTCTGGTATGTAATTCACTCTGTTCATTTTTTTTTAGGCAAAAGGCTCAAAGCGGAAGGCTTAAATTCAGGCTCAAGGTTGAAAAGAACAGCCTACAGCTAATAGCAAAAGAGCCGATTAAACTGTAAATAAGTTACAAAATATACTTGCTAAACAAATTGAAAACATCTGAATCTCCAGGTTATTGTGCTATTGGTGTTTACCAAGGAAAAACCGAACACAACATTGGAACACTATGGCGCTCCGCCTATATTTTGGGCGCTTCATATATTTTCACAGTTGAAAAGCGTTACAAAAAACAAAGTTCTGATGTCATTCGAACGTGGTCAAGAATTCCGCTATTTCACTACGAAAACTTCGATGAATTACTCAAAAATATTCCCTACGATTGTCGCTTAATTGGCGTTGAAATAACAGACGATGCGCAAGAATTACATGAATTCGAGCATCCCAAAAGAGCCATTTATCTCTTAGGTTCAGAAAACAACGGCTTACCGCAACATGTGTTTGACAAATGTCATTTCGTTATTCGTTTAAAAGGAAATAGTAGCTTGAATGTTGGCGTTACGGGGAGTATCGTGCTCTATGATCGAGTAGCTAAAACGGACGTGGAGCTTCCTGGGCATCATTTAAGCTGAAGGCTAATTATTCAAGATTGAAGAGAACGTGCCTATAGCTTAACTTTGACTCCTGTTAGTTGATCAACTTCATAATTCGAGTTTAAAAAAATTAAAAAATGAACCAATTCATGCTTTTATTTTTGATTAAAGTATACTGGACACTCAGGGCAGACGCATTAAAACCTTACTTAAAAATGTTAATAACTATTTGATAATCAGTTAATTAAATGCTATTTGAATAATTTATAATTTGTATATTTATCTGATAATCAGATGTATAAGTTATGAAAAACAAAAATATTATTGAGCTTCTTTCAAAAATGAAAGATCATAGAATTGAAAGAAAAAAAGAGCATTTATTGACCGATATAATTGTCATTACGATGTCTGCGGTGATTTGTGGTGCTGAAAACT
>JBDNIA010000242.1:0-2114 GCA_041688525.1 Crocinitomicaceae bacterium
GAAAGTCCTCGCGGACTTTCTATTCAGTTATTATTTATTAACTTTTGTGCTTAAAACACGCAAAAAATCTTGTACAAACACGTTATATTGAATTGCGCGGTTTCCGTTACCCAAAATCATTATTAACAAACCGCTAAAAGTGTTTGTCAAAAAGAGGGTTCATTCTTTAAGTGAAGTATCGTTTTTTTGTATCAAGTTTATATCTAGTAGCCGGTTTCACGCTTCCAAAAAAACTACTTATCGTATACTAATCCTTAACCCAACTCAGCCACACTCTTAATCCGATTCCTTTCCAAAAATGCATCTATCGTTTCAAAATGCTCAATAACGCGTTTGTCTTTGAATTCGAAGACTTTTTTGGAAAGACCTTGCAAGAAATCACGATCGTGGGAAACCAGAATTAATGTTCCATCGAAGTTTTGAAGAGCTTCTTTCAATACATCTTTTGATTTCAAATCCAAGTGATTGGTTGGTTCATCGAGGATTAAAAGGTTCACGGGTTCAAGCAATAATTTCACCATCGCTAATCGGGTTTTTTCTCCTCCAGAGAGCATGCTGACTTTTTTATCGATGTCTTCGCCGTGGAACATGAATCCGCCCAACATAGATTTGATTTGTGTTCGAATTTCTCCTTCGGCAACTTCGTCTACGGTTTGAAAAATTGTTAAGCTTGGATCTAACAACGAAGCTTGGTTTTGCGCAAAATAACCGACTTTTATATTGTGACCCAATTGACAAGTTCCTTCCACATTAATTTCGTTCATTATGGCTTTGATCATTGTCGATTTTCCTTCACCGTTTCTTCCGACAAAACATACTTTTTCGCCACGAGAAATGCTCATGTTGGCATCAGTGAAAACAACTTGTTCCCCGTACGATTTAGAAACATCTTTCACCGTAACTGGATAATCGCCAGAACGCGGAGAAGGAGGGAAGCGCAATTTCAGAGCCGATGTGTCGATTTCGTCAATTTCTATAATTTGCAATTTCTCCAGCATACGCTCACGGGAGGAAACTTGATTTGTTTTCGAGAAAGTTCCTCGGAATCGCTCGATGAATTGCATGTTGTCGGCGATGTATTTTTGTTGTTCTTGATAGGCTTTAACTTGGTGCGAGCGACGATCTTCACGCAATTGAAGATAATGCGAGTAGTTGGCTTTGTAATCATAAATCCGACCCATTGTCACTTCTATCGTTCGGTTAGTGATGTTGTCGATAAATGCTCTGTCGTGGGAAATAACCATAACGGCATCGGCTTTGTTCACCAAGAAATCTTCTAACCAAATAACGGATTCAATATCAATGTGATTCGTTGGCTCATCGAGAAGGATGAGGTCAGGTTTTTGCAATAATATTTTCGCGAGTTCAATCCGCATTCGCCACCCACCGCTGAATTCTTTTGTTTGTCGGTGAAAATCTTCCGGATGAAAACCCAGACCTTTCAATGCTTTTTCCACTTCCGAATCGTAGTTTACCTCTTCGAGAGCGTAATATTTTTCACCTAACTCAGTCACTTTTTCAATGATGGTCATGTATTCATCGCTTTCGTAATCCGCTCGGGTTTCCAGGGCGTAATTCAGCTTCTCCATTTCGTCGCGCATTTCAAAAACTTGCTTGAAAGCTTTGGCTGCTTCTTCGAAAACAGTGCAATCGTCTTCCGTCAATAAATGCTGAGGTAAATAAGCAATAATTGCGTCTTTTGGTACTCGAACGTGGCCACGATTCGCTTTCATTTCGCCAGCTATTATCTTCATCATCGTTGATTTTCCCGCGCCGTTTTTGCCCATCAAGGCAATTTTATCGGTCGGATTAATCACAAAGGAAACATCACTAAACAAAGTAGAACTACTAAAATCTACACCCAAATTATCAACTGAAATCATTACTTTTTATTTTTCGAAGGGCAAAGCTAACTTAGAATTGACAATTTACAAGGCTAAATTATCAATTCATAGCGTTAACAGTCGATATTTTCACTTAATTTTATATGATCCATAAATAGAAACAATGCAGGAAACATCTATACAGGTAATCAAAGATATACACAATAAGCAAAAAGTTTTTTTTGCAACAAACCAGACGAAGGATATAGAATTCCGTTTGAAGAATTTACA
>JBDNIA010000243.1:0-5898 GCA_041688525.1 Crocinitomicaceae bacterium
TCATTACCATTCCGGCACCGCCGCCGTATTGATAGTCGTCTACATTTTTGTGTTTATTCGTTGAATAATCACGAATGTTGTGCAAATGGATTTCCAAATGACCTTTATCTTGGGCACGTTGCATAATAGAAGCCGAAAACGGGCCATCCAATAATTGCGGTAAAATGGTAAGTATATCGAAACGCATGTACAAATTTACGTGCAAATTCTAATATAGCCTAAGTTTCTATTTCGATCCTTTTAAAATAGAAACTCCAGAACCGAATACGTTTCCTTCACCATAAGGTGAACCAACACCATCCCATTTTTCCCATTTTTTCAATTCAATATATTGAGGGTTTTGAGAAATTTGTTTCGCTTCTAATGAAATCGCTTCTGCATTAAATCTTGCTGAAATCACCAAAGATGAATCACCACGAGCTTTTTCTATTCGTGCATTCGCCAAGTATTCTTGTTCTTTTTGTTTTTCTTTGGCTGTCAGGTTTCGTTGTTTCTGTGTTTCCTTATTGGTAATCTCACCAGCAATGTTCGGAGGCAAATTCACATCGGCAATTTCCACATAATGCAAGGTAATATAATTTCCTTTGAAATCATTTTGAAGAATACTTTCGATTTCTCCTTCAAGTGCTTCTCTTTTGGAACTATAAACTTGCTCATAAGTATAACGTCCAATAACATCTTTAATAGCACCTTTTGCCTTGTCATCGATAAACGTGATATACTCTGGGCCGTGTTTTAAGTGAAGATTAGCAATTTTACCCGCTGTCGCAGAATAATTTACAGCAACCATAACATTGATATCCGTACCGTTGATGTCCATAACTTCGGAAGTAAAGTTTTTAGACTGCTGACGCGTATTGTATGTTATCATTTCATTCCAGGGTGCAATAAATATTGTGCCTTCGCGATAAGTCGATTGTTTTTCGACACCACCGCCATATGGGCGATAAATAAAACCTTCCTCACCTGGATTGATATCAGTCCATGACATGATGAAAACCACAAGTGCAATTAACCCGATTACTCCGAGGCCAACGTATCTTCCAATTTTCTTTGGATCTAAATCTTGAAATTGTTTTTGAAATTCACTCATTTTAATATTCTTTACTTTTTTTAATTAAATAATCAACCACCAAATAAGATACGGCAGCTACTAAACCTATTACTAATACCTTTAAAAACGGAGGACCTTTCATTAAATACTTGAAAGATAAAAATATAACTCCGCCAATAATCACAACCCCAAAAATGAGGCGGTATATAAATTGTGTTCTTCTATCCATAAACATCTATGGTTTTTTTAAAGTTATTAAATTCGAGCCATTTTGAGGGTCTTTTATGATTTTTTCACATTCTCGAAATTTACTACATTTATCCTTAAACAGTAAAATACATATGAAAGTTCTCTTATTCTTTTTAATTGGCATTCAATTTCATAGTTTTTGTCAATGGAATGGTAACGAAACGCCAACTTATTCAAAATTAGTTGAAGACTGTAAAATCTTTGCGTAAATACATTCGGAAATTCAATTGTTCAATATGGGGGAATCGGACTATGGATTGCCAATTTATTTATTTGTCATCAATGGAGGAAAAGATTCTCTATTAACCTTTAAGAAAGCAAAACAGAGTACGACACTTTTAGTCAATAACGCAATTCATCCGGGAGAACCTGATGGAATCAATGCAATGTTACTTTGGGTGAAGGAATGGATTGAAAAAGGTAAACCAACCAAAGATATGCCTGTTTTGGCATTTATTCCAGCCTATAATATTGGCGGGATGATGAATCGGTCGTCTACTAGTAGAGCTAATCAAGAAGGACCAGCGGAATATGGTTTTCGGGGAAATGCTAAAAATTTAGATTTGAATCGTGATTTCATTAAAATGGATTCGAAGAATGCATTTACGTTCGCAAAAATTTTCCATGGATTGGATCCCGATGTGTTTATAGATAATCACGTTACCAATGGAGCGGATTATCAATATATACTAACGCTTATTTCATCCCTTAAAGAAAGGTTAGCGCCAAGTTTGAAAGATGCAACTTATTTTAAAATGATTCCAGGTCTGAAAAAGCAATTGGAGAAACGAAAAATAGATTTAATTCCTTACATCGATTTGGTCGATGAAACGCCGGATAGTGGATTGGTTATGTTCAATGATTTGCCGCGTTATGCAATGGGTTATGCATCTTTGTTCAACACCTTTTCTTTTACGGTTGAAACACACATGCTAAAACCTTTTCCTGAGCGTGTGCAAGCAACGAAGGCTTTTCTAGAAGAAATGCTCGTTTACATGAAAAATGAAAGTGAATTAATTGAAAAATCGAGAGAGGAGGCAAAGAAATTTCAGATGAGTGAAAGGTATCATTATTTCAATTTTGAATTAGATAAATCACACAAAGACAGTATACGGTTCAAAGGCTTTGAAGCAAAATATAAACCGAGTGAGGTCACGGGTTTATCGAGACTCTATTACGACAGAAACGCACCTTACGAGAAGTATGTTCCTTTTTACAATACTCATAAAGCCAAAGATTCAGTTTTCATTCCAAAATTTTACATCGTTGGTGCGCAAGCCAAAGAACTGATTGATCGCTTAAAAGCGAACAGTGTAGAGATGCGTAAAATGACAAAAGACTCTACAATTGTAGTTACAGCTCAGAAAATAACGGACTATAAAAGCAGTTCAAATCCATACGAGCATCATTATCTACATAATTCAGTGAAGGTTGAAAAGATGGAGAAAGAAGTTAATCTAAAATCTGGAGATATAATTATCCTAGCGCAACAGGAAAAATCTTTTTTCTTGCAATCTGTTCTTTTTCCGCAGACTGAAGATAGTTATTTCGCTTGGAATTTCTTTGATAGTTATTTGGATGAAAAGGAATATTTCTCACCTTATGTATTTGAGGATGTTGCGGCTAAACTATTAGAAGAGCATCCAGATTGGCGAAAAGATTTGGAGGATAAAAAGGCTTCTGATGCCGAGTTTTCTAAAAACCAATGGGCGCAGTTGTATTTTATTTACCAACGAAGTGCCTATTTTGAACCAACATATAGAACCATTCCAGTTTATTTGGTGTTTTAGTTTCGTACTTTTGAGACCGATTAATAAAATAGTATGACATACGACATTGCAATTGTTGGAGGAGGAATAGTTGGAGCCGCCACTTTTTATAAACTTCAGAAGAAATACCCCAAATTGACCATGGTCCTTTTTGAAAAAGAGAGTCTGTTGGCGGATCATCAGACGGGACATAATTCTGGTGTTATTCACTCTGGGTTGTACTATAAACCGGGTTCATTGAAGGCAAGAAATTGCATTGACGGTCGTCATGAATTGGTCGCTTTTGTCAAAGAACATAATATCGAGCACGATATCTGCGGGAAAATTGTTGTAGCGACTGAAGAAAAAGAATTGGAATTTCTTGAGAAAATATATAAAATAGGACTTGAAAACGAAATAGAAGGATTGCGCAAAATCGGTCCTGAAGAAATTAAAGAGATTGAGCCATTTTGTATTGGAATTGCTGGTTTGCATGTTCCATGTACGGGAATTATTGATTTCCGTGCGACAACGGAAAAAATGGTTGAATTGGCTTTGGCCATTAATCCACAAAGCGAATTGCGCTTAAATACGGAAGTAAAAAGTATTGAGAAGCAGGAGAAATCAAGTACGCTTATTACAACTGAAGGTGACTTTAATGCGAAGTATTTGGTATTTTGTTCTGGTTTGCAAGCGGATAGAATGGCGAAGAAAGACGGCGTTGCCTTAAAAGAAAAAGTAGTCGGTTTTCGAGGAGATTACTATGAATTAACCGAACAAGGTCACCACAAAATTAAACACTTAATTTATCCGGTTCCAAATCCAGATTTCCCTTTCTTAGGGGTTCACTTTACGCGTATGACGAACGGAGAAGTTGAATGTGGGCCAAATGCGGTTTTCGCATTTAAAAGAGAAGGATACGGAAAAACTGATTTTTCTTTGCGTGATACTTGGGACGCATTGACCTACAAGGGAACTTGGAAGTTATTCTTTAGTAATATGGCTTTCGGGATTAACGAATACAGACGTGCATTTTCTAAAAAATTGTTTCTAAAAACGCTGCAACGTATGGTTCCATCATTGACAATGGACGATATAAAACCAAGTCGTTCTGGCGTTCGTGCTTTGTTGCTCCGAGAAGATGGTGACACACGTGACGATTTCAAAATCATACACGAAGGCAACTCTATTCACGTTTTGAATGCGCCAAGTCCAGCAGCCACTGCGTCCTTGTCAATTGGTAATTATATTGTGAAGGAAGTAGAGGATAAGTTCGATTTATAAAATAATTTTAGTAATTATCAAATAATTTTATCCTCATTGGTGCAATGCCAAAAGGTAAAATATTTTTATAAATATTTTTTATACCAAAAAGTATAATACTTTTGGGTATAAAAAATGAGTTATGGTTAAATCACCTTTCATTTATGGTTTTACGGTCAGCGAGAATAACTTTACCAATCGAGAGAATGAGGTTTTAAGCCTGAAATTCAATTTGTTGCAAGGAATCAATACGGCTGTTATTTCTCCACGCCGCTGGGGAAAATCTTCTTTGGTCGAAAAAGTCATAGATGAAATCAATAAGGAAGAAAAGGCAGTGAAAACTGTTGTAATGGATTTATTCTCATACGCGCGTGAAGAGGAATTTTTAGAGGCATTTGCACGCGAAACCATAAAAGCTTCTTCTACTAAATGGGAAGATTGGGTAAGAACAGCAAAAGAAGTTTTCAAACAATTGGTACCTTCGCTAACAATTGGCATAGACCCGAAAATCGATTTTAATATTGGTTTCCATTGGGGAGATTTGAAAAAGCACCGAAACGAAATCCTCGATTTACCCGAAATAATAGCCAAAAAAAAGAAAGTCCGATTTGTAATTTGCATTGATGAATTTCAAAATGTAGCGAGTTTTCCAGCTTTTGAAACTTTTGAAAAGCAGATGCGGGCTGTTTGGCAACGGCATAAAAATGTCTCGTATTGTATTTATGGAAGCAAGCGTCACATGATGATTGATATTTTTAATAATTCATCTAAACCGTTTTACCGTTTTGGTGATATTATGCTTTTGCCAAAAATAAAAGAAGAGAAATGGGTAAAGTTTATTGTTGAAGGTTTTAGAAAAACGGGTAAAGAAATTTCAGAAAATTTGGCAGTGAAAATTCCTCAATTGATGAAAAATCATTCGTGGTACGTTCAGCAACTGTCGCACTATACTTGGCAAAAATCGAATAAAAAAGTGACCAAAGATGAATTGAATTCTGCGCTTCAAGAATTGATTCACGCCAATACTCCGTTGTATCATCGTGAGATTGAAGGACTGAGTAGCACACAGGTAAATTTAGTTAAAGCCATTGTAAAGGGTGAGAATAAATTGACTAGTGCTCGTGTGATGAACGAATATAAATTGGGAACGCCTCGCAACGTTAGTAAAAATAGAGATTCACTTATAGCTGACGATATGCTCAACCAAGACGAAAAGAAATTTGAATTACTTGATCCAGCTTTTGAGTTGTGGTTTAACAAACAATATTTTAAAATCGATTACACCTTATGATAAAATCTAGATTACATGCCAGAAATAAACACATAGCGCGATATGATTTTAACGAATTGTATGAGTTTTGTCCTGAATTAAAAGATCATGTTACCGAGAATATTCACGGCGGTGAAACCATTGATTTTGCGAATCCTGAAGCAGTGAAATTGCTTAATAAGGCACTTTTGATGCGTCATTATGCTATAACTTTTTGGGATATTCCAGAAGACAATTTGGTTCCACCAATTCCAGGAAGAGCAGATTATATTCATCATGCGGCAGATTTATTGTCGAGCTTTTATTTCGGACAA
>JBDNIA010000244.1:0-3680 GCA_041688525.1 Crocinitomicaceae bacterium
AGTCACGACATTCGGAACAATGATTGGACATTGATTGTAAACATTTATGGTATCCGAGTATATTTTTTTGCCGCATGCATCTGTAACTTCTACGTAATAAGGGTTTAAAAACTCAGTAATAAAATCCGGACCAACAGTAATACTTGTTTGATCTGGATAATATTCGGTTGGGTCAGAATGCCAATAATACGTATATGGTTGAGTCCCATTTTTCACGATAGTTGATAACTCTGCATTTTCAGGTGTGTCAGGACAAACGTTTAAACTGTCAATTGGATTTGAGATAGTCAGTTTCGTATAGTCTCGAATCTCAACATTGAAAATTAAGCTGTCATAAGCATTTGAGCAGATATCAAAATATCGGAAGTTAAATTGAACATTCTCTGTCACTTCAACGAGACTATCATAAAAAGGAAAGAAAGAAATTGTATCATTTAATGTTCCAGGATACATGGTGAAGAGGGAGGGTATAAAAGCAAAGTCTAAACCGTTCGTTGCTGTTCCCGAAATAATAATTTCAAAACTCAGTGTATCCGTCGAATCTACTCTTGTGAAATAGAAGTATTGGTCTCCACAGTCTTCAATTATTGACGATGAATTCCCAGGGACTTGTCCGTTATCATTTCCTTGTGTTATGCCAAATGGAATAATTTGGTCACAACTTATAACACCGAAATTATAGGTTCTGTTGGTATAATTAATTAATAAACCGTTCCTATATTCCTCCGTACAAACACCAGTCATAAAGTTTCCAATCATCATTGGAGTAAAGGTCAAAAGGCCTGAAATAGAATCTAAAGTAATAGGACTTGCAGTTCCGAAAGGAATGCTATCGGCGAAACCTGCTGTCCACAGAATAGGTACATATGGTCCGGCAAATTCTGGATTAGGATCAACATTTCCTCCAATGTTTTCTAATTTATCGGGATCACATAATGAGTATACTATTGAGTCGCCATCAATATCTATTGCGCTGTGATCAAATATTGTTTCATTTGATGAACATAAGATAAATGGCGGCAAGTTAGTATAGACAGGAGAGTTGTTGGGTTGTGAACCTACCAAATTTGTTCCTGGTATGTCGCATCGCAAGAGCAATCCGTAGTCGCTTGAATTAACCATGTTTAAAATTCCAGCGGCCCAGCAACATCTTTGATAAGAAACATAATGTCCAGTAGGACTATTTGGCAAAGATATAGTATCAATATAAACACCTCTCTGAACACCAATATTTGAAGGAGGTACAAGGCAAGGGTTGGTATTTGGGTTATTCAATATGTTTACAGTTCTTTGTTCAGTTGTATCTTGGAATAAAACGGTGTTGTCAGTATTGAAAACGGTGTAGATTAAAAAATTCGGGAGAGCTGCGCCAGTACTAAATTGATCACGATATAAGGTAAAGACCATGCGGTATTTATTTGGTCCTGTGGGATTATATGGCCCGACAGCAGTGTAGCTTATTTCTCCCCCAACAAGGTGTGCTGCATTGGCTTGAAATAAAAACAAAAAGAAAAATAAGGACAGAAATAATTTCATAAAAATTTACAGTTTAAATAAATTTTGACTGCTTCCTTGTGCTGTTGGCATAATTGTTAAGTCGTTAATTGTTACGTGTGCCGGGCGAGTGGCAACAAAAATTATACTCTCGGCAATATCCATCGCAAGCAATGGACAAAACCTTTCGTAAGTGATGGTGGCCATTTCCATATCACCTTTAAAGCGAACTTCTGAGAATTCCGTTTTTACAGCGCCGGGCGCGATATTCGTTACTTTTATAGCGTACGGAAGTAAATCTATTCGCATTGCTTTAGATAACGCATCAACTGCGTGTTTAGTTGCACAGTATACGTTCCCGCCGGGATAAACTTCTTTACCTGCTATTGAACTCAGATTTATTATGTGTCCACTTTTTTTCTTTTTAAAAAAAGGCAAAACTTCCTTGGTAACGTGCAGTAAACCTTTGATATTGGTATCAATCATTCTATTCCAGTCCTCCAAAATACCTTGTTCAATAGGACCCTTTCCAACGGCTAGACCGGCATTATTAATCAATATGGCAATGTTATTTTTAACATCTTCAGGTAAAGAATTAATTGATTTTGCAGTTTCATCTGAACTTCGCACGTCAAAATCGAGGATTTCAATGGCCGATGAATTGCTTTTTAGAAGTTTATCTTTCAATTTAAGGAGACGGTCTTTTCTTCTACCTGTAAGAATGAGAGCATAACCTTTTTGATAAAATAATTCTGCACATGCCTCACCTATACCTGACGTTGCACCTGTAATAAATACGTAATTATTTTGCTTGTTCATGTTTAATTTTAGTCAAAAGAAATACAATAATAATCAAAAGTTGAATAGGAATTCTATACCTTACTATTGCACCACTAATTGGGGTTGTTATTCCAATAATGAATGAAAGAGATAAAATGGTTAAAAAACAAATAAGTGCGAGGTTATAGTGTCTTTTTCTCACTTTTTTGAAATGGAACATTGCGTAAATAAAAAGCACAAAAAAGAAAATATTTTCAAGGAAAAAGAATAAATTTATTTTGCTGTATCCATTCTCCCAAAAATAAGGTCTAAAAAATGCGTTGAGGAATGCATAGGGCGAAGCTTTAATTAGATTTTCCCAGCTATTATTTATGGGTGTAATTTCAAAAGAACTCCTACCCCCAGTTTGCTCATAAACAAGGGTGAGTTTTTCGTCGTTTGGGCGCAATACCAATTCTGTTTCATTTCTAATTTTCCCAAATAAATTGGAAACAACTGTAATGGCTTCCTTTAAGAAAACAACCGAATCGATAATATTGACTTTGTTTTCATATTCTGAAGAAATGTAATAGAAAGATGTATCGCCTCTAACCTGAATTCCTCCTCGCGCTACGTTGGTAAAATCAAATTGTTTGTCAGAAAGCTTTTGCAAGGCCTTGTTCGGGATGGAAAACAGAAAAAGCAAGGCTACACAGCTTATAAAAATAGCCAAATAGACTCTTTTTTTTTGTAAAACCCCACGATAAATTAGTTGAACAAACCCCCAATTGATGAATAAAATAACAAGTAAAATAGGTTTGAATAAAGAAAGAAGCAGAAGGCCTACTGTCCCAAAAAATACTGATTTAAGGTATTTTTTATTAGATAAATAGAAGGTGAGAAGCAAGCACAAACCCAAAATAAACATAACTTCCTTTAAATTACTCGAGGTCCAAAAAAGCAGATTTGGAGGGAGTAAAAGTAATCCTAAGGAAAAAGCGGGATGAATATTCACTTTATTTTTCAGTTTAAACCAT
This sequence comes from Crocinitomicaceae bacterium, assembly GCA_041688525.1. GTDB lineage: Bacteria > Bacteroidota > Bacteroidia > Flavobacteriales_D > Crocinitomicaceae > UBA2040. The sequence goes on from JBDNIA010000244.1 coordinate 3,291, forward strand.
AAAAGTAAAATCCCCAAATAAGATAGAAAAAAGAATAGGATGAAGATCGATAGATAATTAACACCAATGAAAAGCATTACAACAGAGATGAATTTAATGTGTATTCTCGTATCATTTATACCAATTGATGGACGGGAAATTCGACTATTTGGATTTTTCTCAAAATATTTAGCGATGAGTTTCTCGCCGTCTTCCTTTTCGAATAATATGGAATAGAAATCAGTAGAGTTTTTGTTCTTTATTTGAGCCAAAATTTCAGCTTCCCGGAAATAAGCGCCTGAATCTTGACTCAACGTTCCATTACCATAATAATAGGTATAAACATATATGAATGTTAAACCAACAATACATTTAATTATCCAACCTGAAATAATAAGTGGCAAATCAGAT
>JBDNIA010000245.1:0-1544 GCA_041688525.1 Crocinitomicaceae bacterium
TGAAAATACCTGCTGTATCAAAAACCTGAAAAGGCAAAGAACTGCCTTGGTTTGCGCCGTTTATTGACCAACTATAATCTGTGGCATTGGCAGAAGTATTGTTGAAATTGACAAACAAAGGCGTGGCACCGCTCGTTGGGTTGACGGTAAATTGGGCTTGTGTGTTGTTTTGCGAAGGCACAAAAATGGTGGTATCTGCACTTTGGCAACTGTCTTGTCCTGAAATAGGTTTACACATTTAATTAATTAAAATGTGTAAACAATGGAAAAAAGTACAACAGTTTTAGGATTAAAAAAGTCATGGGAATTTTCATTGGATGAACGACGCCAAATCGTTGAAGAATGGATGCAAAGTGGTAAAACCAAACGTGAAATTTGGGAGAAATACACTGGTGAACCTCTTGAAAAAGGTCGTATGCTTCGATGGATGCGTGAGTTAGGATTAAATATTCCAAAAAAATGGACTAAACTTGATCGTTCAAATTCATCAGGTATGGCAAATATTAAAAAGGACTCATCGCTTGAATTTCTGCAAATGCAAGCAAAAATTAAGGATCTTGAAAAAGCGTTGATTAACTCTGAACTTAGAGCAACAGCTTATGAAACAATGATTGAAATTGCTGAAAAAGAGCTAAAAATCAACATTAGAAAAAAGTCCAATACCAAACAATCTACACGATGAAGATGCGTCAATCTAAAATAGGATTAAGCAAATTATGCTGGTTGTTTGGTGTAACACGTCAGGCATATTATCAGAGTTTTTACAGAAATGAATTTTTAGGAATTGAACAAGAATTAGTGTTAAAGGAGGTTGTTTCAATACGTAAGAACCACCCTAGAATTGGGACAAGGAAATTGTATATAATGCTGGAGGATTTTATGCTCGAACATCAGATGAAAATTGGAAGAGATGCTTTGTTTGATTTACTCTCTTTACACGGATTATTGATTAGAAGAAGACGAAGGAAGATAGTCACAACACAATCAAATCATTGGATGAAAAAACATCCAAACTTGATTATTGGCTTCATTCCATCTGCCCCTAATCAGCTATGGGTTAGTGATATAACTCACTGGAAAATAGAGTCGGGACCATTATATATTTCATTAATTACGGATGTTTTTAGTCATAAAATAGTTGGGTTCAATTTAGCTCAAAATATGGAGGCTGTAGAAAGTTTGAGGGCATTGCAAATGGCATTTTGTAACAACATAGAAGTGGATAATCTCATCCATCATTCGGATAGAGGCAGTCAATATTGTTGCTTTAAATATGTGAATTTATTACAGCAATATAATGTACAAATCAGTATGACCCAAACAGGTGATCCGCTAGACAATGCAGTTGCTGAAAGGATAAATGGAATACTTAAAGATGAATACTTGGAATGTTATACGGTGTACACTTTTGAAGAAGCAAAAGAACTTTTATTAAAAGTGATTGATTTATACAACCAGGAGCGTCCACACATGACAATTGGTAATTTAACTCCTCAAAAAGTACATAGCAGAGAGCTAAAAAGAGGAGAACAAAAATGGAAAAA
>JBDNIA010000031.1:0-3216 GCA_041688525.1 Crocinitomicaceae bacterium
GCAGATGAAAATGAAAATAACGTTCGTTGGATGATAGACCAATTGGACGTAGAAAAAGTAATCTCAATGCCTATATTAGGTTTACAAAAAGATAGAGAAAATTTAGGATATTACTGCTTTCCTCATACCGTAAATACTGAAGGATACTATTTCGCAGTTTTGCAAAAATCATACGATTCCATAAAACGCACAAAACTTCAAATCAGTAGGGATTTCACAAAAAACAAAGAGAATCTAGGTCTTGAAAATTGGATTGATTTATCAGGAAAAGAATTGTTCACGTGGCGAGATAAATTCTTCCTTCTTCCAGAAAATATCTCGGCTGAAATGGTTCACATTCAGCAGCAGTTGCGCATTGTGAAAATTGGATGTGAAGTTGGTAAAAATGCTAGAAAAGGATTAATTCCAAGTCCTGATTTGGCTTTACACTCAGATTTAAAAAAAAATATTCAGCAAATAGAATTAACAGAAAAACAGGCCTTACTCTATTTGAAAAATGAAACCTTCCCATTAACCGGTCCAATCGGTTTAACAATCGCTACCTACAAGAATATACCGCTTGGGTTTATCAAAAATTTAGGAAATCGTTTCAATAATTTATGGAACAAAGATTGGCGAATACGCAAAAGTATTTAAACAGATTTTAGACTATTATTAGTGAAATAATCATCTAACACTTTAAATAATAAGTGATTTTTTCTGCTTAATTCATCAGGACGCTCTTTATACATTTCAAATAATACAGCAAAAAATTCCGCCTCATTTGATAGCGCATAAGGGTCTATATCACTATTTCCTAATCGAATGTTTCCCATTTCATTTGCTACCAGTCTAGCCCAAATTCGTCGATCGTCTTGGTTCATTCCTGCAGGAAAACCATCTATCTTACCATCTACTTTATCAAGTAAATGAGCAAATTCGTGCACGCCAACATTATGACCATCGTTGTGGTTAGAAAACCCTTTCTTCAAAGCTGTTAAAGACAAAATCATTGTATTGTTCATCATTCCTCCATGGTACACTTGTCCTTGAATATATCCAGCATCACTGATAATTTTTTCGTTGTTATAATTATCAGGGTAGACAAGCACTTCTCTCAATTTACCATAATTCCAATAAGGTAAACCCCAATAGGCAAAAACCGCTGATGACGCTACGTACAAACAAGTTTCTTTGTCTGTATCCTCTTTATCTACTTCTGTTACAACTATCTCCGTCAGAAATAAGCCTATTCGATCCTCAAAAATTATACGATCCGACTTATTAAGCTTCCTGTAAAATGGGATACTTCTTTCTAACCAAAATTTATCATTTAGGTTCAAAGCAATTCTTGCTTTTTTCTCATTTAAAGAAATAGTTTGCTTTCTCCAAATCCACAAGGCAATCGTAATTCCTGCAACTACTATAAACCCAAGTAATTTAGCTGAAGCTACATTTCCATTTTTCATGAGCAGCGGAACACACATCAATAAAATGAAAAAGAAAGCTATCCATGGAAGGAAACGTTTATTTTTATTCATACTTAAAATTAATAAAACACATCGAAATATGCCATAAAAAAAGGCTTTCCGAAGAAAGCCTACTATTAAAAATTATAGTCGGTTATTCTTTAACCCATTTTTCACTTCTCATCTCACCTAGAACATTGACAACTTTCGTACGCGCATAATCTTCTGCGGCCATAACCATTTGTTCTCTGGTGTCCCGTCTCACTAATACGCCGGAACTACCTTGGTTTTTTACTTCAATGTAAAAACCGTCTCTTAGTTTGGCTGGCTTTGTTGCTGGTCTACCCATTTCTTATATCTATTCTATATTATTAATAACTAATTAATCTGCAAATATAACAACTAAATACCTGATTATGTTCGTAATTATAATTTATTGTGAAAAATAAAATACACAAAACTGTGTGCTTTTTCAACTTTTCAAACTTCTAATTCCATAGAAGTATAAACGGGTTTTATCCCTTCGAATTTCATTTCAACTAATCTCCAACAGACGAATAATGCCAACCAATGATCGACACTTTTCATAGATAAACTAGATTTTCTATACAGCTGACTTAAAGTTAAAACCTCTTCATTTCCAAATAATTGGAGTAAGGATAATTCTTCTTCTCTAAACTTTTCTGGACGAGCAGTCTTACGCGCTTCATATTGCCAAACCTTGAATAATATTTTATTGACTAATAAGGTGTTGTCGGATTTTCTAAAATAGGATTTCCATTTCCCTTCTTCATCCAAAGCGCGATATGGACGTTTTGTATCCGCCTCAACAATTATCTCCAAGACCAAGCGAAAACCTTCTTGATGTACTTGACTTTTGAAAGCTAAAGCTGGTTTGCAGTACAATTCTGCGGCACCTTCTATCATATAGAATTCCTCTTCAGGATTACAACCGACTACTTTTCCGTTGTCCTTCACACCTATAAGTAATCGACCGCCATCTGTATTAGCAAATGCCGCCAAAGTTCGCGCAATCTTCTTCTGATCGTCAATGGCGAACTTAAAATCTTGGGTCTGATTTTCACCCCGTTTGATGTAGCTTGAAATGGTAGACATTTGAGTTACCTTCTGTTATTTTTGATTTAAAATACGCAAAATAGGCTCTCCCGTCGTACAAGCGGGCTTTTGCAAATTCAAAATATAAGTCAAAGTTGGGACGATATCCGTGATTTCAACACGTTCGAAAATTTCTTGTTTTGGTATATTTTTTCCGTACCAAAGCAATGGAACATGCGTGTCGTAATTGTACGGCGAACCGTGACTTGTTCCCTTTCTTGAATTTTCAGAATCTACAGATTTAGGCAAAAAACCTGGCGCCAATACGAAGATTACATTTCCACTTCTTTCTGCGTCGTATCCATTTTGTATCATTCTAGTAAATTGATCGCCCGTGCTAGATTGACTCAAATCTTCTGCGGTAAAAACATATTTTACACCTTCCCATTTTTTCACTTGATTTGCGATAAAATGCTCGATTTCATTTTGATCTGCATTAAGAAATTCAATTAATTCTTCATTCAAATATATATTATTGTTCTCTTCAACGGCAACAAAATCAGCACCGTATTTCGCTTTCACAGCTTCCCGTAACTCCAACATATTTTGTTTCAAAAAGATATATCCACCAGGCAAATTGTGATCTGTCAACCATTCTGGAATAGGAACTACGGCATGGTCAGCCGTTAAAAATAGCGTAAAGTCTTTTCCA
>JBDNIA010000246.1:0-1895 GCA_041688525.1 Crocinitomicaceae bacterium
AAATATGGAATTCCTTCCATGGTATAGGTGAGTTCATCCATCGAAGTGAAAGTTTCAAAATCAATTATATCCGCCGTCAAATCACCTTTCCCTTCATGATTAAGATTTAAAATCTCAGCAAACATGTCGCCTTCACGATCATCGTATCGAATTTGTCCACCTGTGATAGAATATTTCTGAAGACTCAATTTAAAATTTGATGGTTCTTCAAGATCTTCTGGACTCTGGAGAGAATCTGGAATAGTAATATCATAGTTTGCTTTGCCGTTTTTCAGAATGCGCACATCTATTTTAGGTTGAACTAAAGAAATATTTTGAATTGAAATCTGCTCGCCAGAAATGATGTCCCAAAGTTTAACTTGCGCCTTGATATTTTTCGCATGAATCAATTCAACTCCGTCAAATTCATCTTTTCCAGTGATTTTTGTGTCAATTAATTGAACTGTTAAATTCGGAAAGGTGCTGAACCAAGTTAACTCAAAGTCACCCATTTCTAATGTTGCAGTTAATGACTTGTTGACTTCATCGATAACTAAGTCTTTAATTTTGTCGGTGAAGAAAAAAGGAATAAGAATCATCACAACAATTAAAAGCACAAAAGTTATTCCTGTGCCCATTAGAATTTTTTTTAACCAGCTATTTTTCTTCTTTTCCATAATTTTCATTTCAGTTGTCCTGCAAATTTGCGATATTTGTTTCTAATACGTAACAATTATCAAGCCTAAAATAATGGAAAATCAAAAATATATCCTAGCTGTTTTTGCTTTATTAACAAGTCCATTTATCTTCTCGCAAATCGTGAGTGGAGAAGAACCTAAAAAAGAGGCTGAAAAAGATATTATTGAAAAAGCTGGAGTTCATCCAGAGAGAGAGTTAGATAATTTAACTTCTGTGTATTTCAATACAAATTGGTCTAATACTTTTAGGTCGATTAAGTCGAATAATAATTTATTTGGCGAAGAGATTGGAAAGCGCGCCGATGAAACCAGTGCTAATTTTTGGTCATTCGGAATCGGCATTCGAACATTCTTAAGTGATCATGTGAGATTTACAACTGGTTTAGGGTTTGTGCGAAACGGCGAAAAGTATTCTTTTTTAGGGGGAGATTCGACTTTTAAGTATACAACAACGTATCGCTACGTAACCATGCCGTTGCTCGTAGATTTCGTATACGGAAAGGATTTGAAATTTAGCATAGGAGGAGGAGTTATACCGCAAATGATTTTGGGATATATGCAGGAGCAAAATTGGACAAACTCCGTGAATGCAAAAGGAAGTTTTACGGATAAACGAAAAGGTACGGATCAGTTGTTTAACCCATTTGTTTTAAGTGCCGTCGTAAATACGGGCATTCAGTATAAATACAGTACTTATTGGTCTATTTATTTTATTCCGGAAGTTCGTTTTCAATTGCCGAGTACCTTCAGTAAAAACGCGCCATTTATTCAGAAAGCCACGGCAATTGGATTTAATTTGGGCTTTTCCTATCAATTGTAAATTATGCAAGTAAAAGAAATCACTAATTTCTTAGAAAGTCTAGCTCCTCTTTCGAGTCAAGAAATCTATGATAATTCAGGTCTACTCGTCGGTTCGCTAAGTGATGAGGTTAATGGCGTGTTAATTTCTCTGGATTGTGTTGAAGCTACAGTTCAAGAAGCGATAGACAAAAAATGTAATTTAATTATCTCTCATCACCCCATTATTTTTGGTGGATTGAAAAAATTGAATGGCAAAAATTATGTGGAACGAACTGTAATTAAAGCAATCCAAAACAATATTGCTTTGTACGCCATTCATACCAATTTGGATAATTATAAATTGGGCGTGAATCATAATATGGCGACTCTGCTTAATTTGCAAAACTCTAAAATTTTGGCTCCTGTCAGCAATAAGTT
>JBDNIA010000032.1:0-6851 GCA_041688525.1 Crocinitomicaceae bacterium
AATAACCAATTCATGCATTTCATGACGGGCCAACATTTTTATTTTTCCTTTCCCGATTTGACGAGACATTGCTGAGTATGCGCCCAATAACAATTGTTGTCCGGTTTGTCCTTTGGCGTAGAATGTGCGAGAAACTTGAACACCTCCGAATGAACGGTTGTCAAGTAATCCGCCGTAATCACGAGCAAAAGGAACACCTTGTGCAACACATTGGTCGATAATGCTAGCAGATACCTCCGCGAGACGATGAACGTTTGCTTCTCTAGATCTGTAGTCGCCACCTTTTACAGTGTCGTAAAACAAACGGAAAACAGAGTCGCCATCACCTTGGTAGTTTTTGGCGGCGTTGATTCCTCCTTGAGCAGCAATAGAGTGTGCGCGGCGCGGCGAATCTTGAAAACAAAAAGCTTTTACATTGTAGCCCAACTCAGCTAAAGAAGCTGAGGCGGAACCACCAGCTAATCCCGTTCCAACAACAATAATCTCAATTGCTCTTTTGTTCGAAGGGTTAACCAATCGTACGTGATTTTTATAATCGGTCCACTTACTAGAAATGGGCCCTTTCGGTATTTTGGAATCTAAAACAGACATGTTGTTTATGATTTTATATTAAAAGAAATAAATGATTAAAGGAATAATAGCGAAAAGAGCAGGAACAATAAGAGCGAATGCTCTTCCGAAAGCAGTAATTCCTTTTGCAAACTTCTTGCTTCTCAAGCCTAAGGATTGAAAAGAAGAAGCAAATCCATGCCAGAGGTGAAAACTAAGAACTGCCATACTTAGAACATAAAAGCCTACAGCTATTCCCGCCCAAGTATTTTTTGGAAAGCCATCTTTTGGTTTGCCAAAATAACTCATTACGAGACCATGAAGATCTTTGTAACCGTCAGCTCTCTTAAGTCCTTCTTTTTTTAAATAGATTTCAGAACCATTCTTTATTTCAAAACTTGCTGGAATTTTCATCAGACCTTGTTCGGTCATTTGTTCGGCTTCCTCAAATTGTGATACCGGAATATAATCTCCATTTTGGGTTATATAAAAATCCATTTTAGTTTGAACGCCATCTTGCTGAACACTCACCTTGTGCAAAGGAAATGCTGCATTTGACACTTTGGATTTAAACCAAAAGTTGGCCATGTGCAAACTAATAAATAATAAAACCAACGTTCCCAATACAGCCATATATCTAGAAGGTAAGGCAGAGTTCGCAGCAGGGTTGTTGTTTGCATATTTTAGAGGTCGCGCTTTTTTATTCTGCACAGTTAACACGATTCCGTCAATGGAATGGAAAAGAATGGAGAAATACGTTAAATAAGCCAAAGCTTTAACGGCGGGATTGGTCGCCATGAAGTGAGCATATTGATTAAATGCTAATTTACCTTCTTCTCCAGTTTTAAATATTAATTGTAAATTTCCGAGTAAGTGGCCAACAAGGAATAAACACAAAAATAAACCTGTTAACGCCATCCAATATTTTTTGGCAATTGAAGATGACAATATTGCGGATTTGCTCATATTTCGATATAAAAAGTCTTTACGTTGTGCAAATTTAATAGATTGAACAATCAATATTAGATTTAGTTCTTATTTAGATTGATTCAAGATAAGGCGGGGTAAACACCCTTAACATTGAACCTTTTTGATTTACAGTGAATTGAGTCTCTTTGCCAAGAAGAATAGCCTGATTATTGTCCAAATGACCAAAAGGAAAATTAAAACCAATAGGGATTTCTCTATGCTTAAGATGGGAATTAACGATTTCTTCTACTCTTTTCCCAAACGGCTCTCCTGTGTCTGAAATATTTGTGAAACCACCAACGATAAGGCCTGATATTTTTTCTAGAGCACCAATGAATTTTAGGCCGAAGAACATTCTGTCAATTTGGTATAAATGTTCGCCTATATCTTCAATAAATAGGATTTTATTTGTAAAAAAATCAACACCGACAAAAGTGAGCATTGCATGAATTATAGTCAAATTTCCACCAATAACCTCCCCTTTAACTTCGCCCATTTTATTGTACTTTGATACTGGGGCGAAAACCGAAAAGCTTTCGTGTTTCAATGCAGAAAGCATTGTTGAAAGAGATGCCGATGTGTTTTTTTTAAAGTTTAATGGCATTGTAGCGTGAAGAGAGGGAATGCCCATTTTATTTAAAGCCAAGTGCAAAACAGTAATATCGCTGAACCCAATTATCCATTTTGGTTTTCTTTTGAAAGTTGTCCAGTTGAGTTTTTCTAACAACTGAATACATCCATAGCCGCCTCTTGCGCAGAGAATTGCTTTTGCATCAGAGTGATCTAAACCACGTTGCAAATCGTCAAGTCTTTCTAGCTCACTACCAGAAAAATAATTGTATCGACCTAAAAGGTTCTGACTAAGTTCAACTTTGTATCCTGAGGTTTCAAAAAAAGTCTGGGCAAAATGAATGCTTTCTTGATCGATGGCTTTGGCTGGCGCACAAATGTAAATTTTGTCGTTAAGTTCAAGAGAAGGCAGCATGGTCTTTTTTTCTCAAAAATAACGAAAGTTCAACTAAAGCACGAAAAAAGTAAATTTGTAAATAAAAGATATTTATGATTAGTCCATACAACGATGAATATTTTATGAAACAAGCTTTTTTAGAAGCAGAAAAAGCATATGACTTAGATGAAATTCCGGTTGGAGCTGTAATTGTCGCCAACAACCAGATTATTGCTAGGGCGCATAATTTAACTGAACGCTTGCATGATGTAACCGCGCACGCCGAGGTTCAAGCTATAACCGCAGCTTCGGAATATTTAGGAGCAAAATATTTGACAAATTGTACAATGTATGTTACGTTGGAGCCATGTGTTATGTGCGCTGGAGCTTTATATTGGTCACAAATTGATAAGGTTTTTTTTGCTGCAAGAGATGAAAAGCGCGGAGCGAGCCGAATTAAAGAAGGTTTGTACCATCCAAGAACTGTTGTTATGAACGGAATTATGGCGGAAGAGTGCGGGAAATTGATGACAGATTTTTTCAAAGCAAAACGTGCGTGAAGTGATAATTTTCCATGTAATTAGCGCGCGATTTTATCGACCAGACTCAAGGTGGATTTTGGAAATGTATAGAGAAGGCTTTCATAGTAAATTATAAAGAACAACTAGTACTAGGTGAATTCTCAAAAAGATTTTTGATATTGGAAACGGAAACTTCGGTTTACTGCTTTTGTTGTTTTAACTTTGCGTTCAAATGGTAAATTCACAAGATACAATTTGTGCTTTAGCGACTCCAAACGGGGTTGGCGCAATAGCGATTATTCGACTTTCTGGATCGAAATCAAAAAGCATTCTTAAGGTGTGTTTTTCAAAAGACCTGGAAAATGCAGTTTCCCACACCTGTCATTTTGGAAATTTCTTATCTCTCCAAAAAGAACTTATTGATGAGGTTTTGGTAACGGTTTTTGATCAAGGTAAAAGTTTTACTGGCGAAGAAAGTGTTGAAATATCTTGTCATGCTTCTCCTTTTATTCAAAAGAGAATTTTAGAAACTCTTCTGAATTCTGGAGCAAGAATCGCCGAGCCTGGCGAATTTACCATGCGTGCATTTGCCAATGGGAAAATGGATTTATCACAAGCGGAAGCAGTCGCAGATTTGATTGCATCTCAATCGCGCAACGCGCACAACATTGCATTAAAACAATTGAAAGGCGGTTTTTCAAATGAGTTAAAAGATTTACGGGAAAAACTAATTCATTTCGCGTCACTCGTTGAATTGGAGCTTGACTTTGCTGAAGAGGATGTTGAATTTGCCGACAGAAAAGAATTGAACCAATTGGTAAGCGCTGTTTTACTTTATATCGAGCGACTAGCGAAGTCTTTTGAGCTGGGTAACGCGATAAAAAATGGAGTTCCTGTTGCAATTGTGGGTGCACCAAATACTGGAAAAAGCACTTTATTGAATCAACTTTTAGGAGAAGACAGAGCAATAGTTAGTGACATTGCTGGAACAACACGAGATGTTATAGAAGAAGAATTAACAATAGATGGAATTCAATTTAGACTAATCGATACAGCGGGAATCAGGGAAAATGCCGAGACGATTGAAGCGATGGGAATCGAACGCTCTAGGGCGAAAATTATTCAAGCGAGCATCGTATTTTGCATGGCTGACAATTCTATTCCAAGTAATGCTGCAGAAGTTTTGAAATGGGCAAGTGAAATTATTGCCAACCACCCGGAGAAGAAAGTAGTTTTAGTTATCAATAAATATGATATTTCTCAAAAAACAATTGAAAAAAGCGATATTAACACGGTCTATATTTCAGCTAAAGAGGGAATAGGATTGGAGGAATTAAAAGCAAAATTGGTCGAGTTGGTTGTTGCGGATTTTGATATTGTAAATGAAACAATTGTCTCTAACGTTCGTCATTATGACGCCTTAATTAAAACAAAAAGCGACCTTGAAAAAGCAAAATTTGCCTTGGAAACAAATGTAACAGCCGATTTTGTTGCTCTCGATTTACGCCAAGCCATGTATCACTTAGGAACTATAACAGGACAGATTACAGAGGACGATCTACTTGCGAATATTTTTGCTAAGTTCTGTATTGGAAAGTAAGTTGCGCAAAGTAAAACAAACTAAATAAGCATAAAAACTTGTTTCAATGGTGCTTACAATCAAAAAATAAAAATTCAGCATCAAATTTGCTAGACAATTCTTGAATCGTCATCTGCGCCTTTAATGCTTCTAGGACAAGTTTAGCCTCGAAGTCTGAACTGGATTTTGTTCTCGTTCTTTTCATATTTTAACTGCTAAATTTACACTTTAATCAGTTGTCTTAATTTTAGGGAGTACTTTACAAAGGTTTTTTTAAATTATTCAGACATAGTTTTTAAAAACGATATATTTACAGCTAACAAAAAAAAGATTTTATCAGAAAATTCATAAAAACCGCAACCTTATAATCATTAAGAACGTATTATTAATCTAAAGACTCTTTTTGAAAACAGGAAAGAAAATAATTAATTACCGTTATTCAATAAACGAAAAACGCAACTTTACTAGATTAAATCAATGAAAATGAGCACCATTAAACGAAAAACGCTACTTATAATTTTCCTCTTATTCGGAGTAACTACTTTTTCTCAAGTGGCTAATTTCACGGCTTCTCCAACAACTATTTGTGTAGGCGGAAGCGTTCAATTTACCAATTTATCATCAGGAGCCGTGACATATGTTTGGTCATTTACCGACGGACCCGGCACTTCGCAAAGTTCGACCCTGACGAATCCATCAATAACCTATAACACGGCGGGAACGTTTACGGTTGTCTTGAATGCATTTGACGCAGGAACATCGAACAGCGATACAGAAACGAAACCCAATTATATTACTGTAATTGCGTCAGCAACTTCAACACTAACAACAGCAACAGGAACGGATAACCAAGCTTTGTGTGAGGGATCTCCGATTGACACGATTCGGTACACTTTAGTTGGAGCACAAGGCGCAACCTTTTCAGGTCTTCCCCCAGGTGTTTTTGGCTCTGTTATTTCTGATTCAAGTGGAGGTATTGTAACGATTGCAGGAACACCATCGGCACCAGGACCGTATAATTACAGTTTTACAACAACATTAAATTCATGTGCACCGATAACAGTAAGCGGATTGATTTTTGTTGAAGGACAACCTACGATTTCATTAATATCCGGTAATCCAAATCAAGTTGTTTGTGTAAACACACCAATAACACCCATTTCTTACACCATTGGAGGAACAGCCACTGGAGCTTTTGTGTCGGGACTGCCGCCGGGAGTAACAAGCTCATTTTCAGGAGATACTTTAACCATTTTTGGAACACCTGCGGTAGCGGGCCCTTTTTATTACACAGTTTCAACCTCCGGCAGCTCCATTTGTTCACCAGCATCACTAGGTGGAGTAATTAATGTGGACCCTTATATTAATTTGGCTTCACCAATTGGATCGGATAACCAAACGGTATGTGTCAACGACACAATTATAGATATTGCTTACACTTTAGGCGCTGGATTTACAGGAGCGACTGTAGATACGTTGCCTCCAGGAATCACAGGAACATTTTTCCCTGGAAATTTTATTATTTCTGGTTCATCAAATCAAGTAGGGACGGTTTTTTATACCATTACAACTTTAGGAGGATCTTGCGGTGCAGCTACCGCGAGCGGATCAATTACTATAAGTGCGGGGCCTATATTAAATCTAACTTCCGCCTCTTTAACAGATTTTCAAGCAATTTGCACAGGTTCATCTATTGTTAATATTGAATATACAGCGGGAGGGAGCGCAAGCGGTGCGAGTGTTTTGGGCTTACCCGCAGGTATTACAGCAAACTTAGCAGGAAATATTTTAACTATTTCAGGTTCATCTAGTCAAATTGGGACTCATCCTTTTGCAGTAACTACAACTGGTTCGGCTTGCGGAGACACGACTTTATTCGGCCAAATTGTTGTTGATACTTTCCCTGTTATAAATTTGATTTTAAATTCAATTTCAGATACACAACAAGTTTGTGTTAATTCAGGAATTGATAGTATTTTGTATCAATTTAGTGGAAGTGCTACAGGTGCTTTTGGGATTAATTTACCAACAGGCGTTAACGTGACTATTCAAGGAGATACAGTTATTATCTCAGATACTGCGGCATCATCGGGAATATATGCTTATACAATATACACAACAGGTGGAGCTTGTCCAGCCGATTCTGCTTATGGTTTGTTAACCATAGACGACTCATTGGGTTTACAATTGCTTTCGGCAGCTGGAACAGACAGTCAAACTTTGTGTGATAACATTGGAAATTCTATTGATACAATACTATATCTTTTGTCAGGTTCTGCTGATACGG
>JBDNIA010000247.1:0-10579 GCA_041688525.1 Crocinitomicaceae bacterium
ATTATGTGCTGTTCTGATGACCTCAGAAAAAGTTACAATTTCTAATTTACCCGATATTATCGATGTGAATAAATTGATTAATTTATTACAAACGATGGGGGTGAAAACAGAAAAAGTAGAACGCGGTACTTTTATTTTTCAAGCCAAAGATATTAATTTAACTTATTTTGATTCGGATGATTTTCGAAAAAGAGCGAGTGCTTTGCGAGGGTCAATTATGATTGTTGGCCCTCTTTTAGCTCGTTTTGGACGTGGGTATATCCCTAAACCCGGAGGAGATAAAATTGGTCGTAGGCGCTTAGATACACATTTTGAAGGTTTTGAAAAATTGGGTGCTAAATTTAATTACGACGCAGGTGAGCATTTTTATTCTGTTGAGTGCAAAAAATTAAAAGGTGCCTATATTCATTTGGATGAAGCGTCCGTTACAGGAACAGCCAATGTGCTAATGGCAGCCGTTTTGTCTGAAGGCAAAACGACAATTTACAATGCTGCTTGTGAGCCTTACTTGCAGCAACTTTGTAAAATGCTAAACAGTATGGGGGCAAAAATCAAAGGCATCGGCTCGAACATGCTGCAGATTGAAGGCGTAAAAGAATTGGGAGGTTGTTTCCATCGAATCCTTCCAGATATGATAGAAATAGGAAGTTTTATCGGACTGGCCGCCATGACAAAATCTGAAATAACAATAAAAGATGTTAGTTGGGAAAATTTAGGAATTATCCCTAATGTTTTTCGAAAAATGGGAATTAAATTGGAACGAAGAGGAGATGATATTTTCGTGCCTGCTCAGGAATCTTATGAGATTGATACGTTTATTGACGGTTCAATTTTAACTATAGCTGATGCGCCTTGGCCAGGGTTCACGCCTGATTTATTATCAATAATTTTAGTTATTGCAACACAAGCAAAAGGTAGTGTTTTGATTCATCAAAAAATGTTTGAATCTCGCTTGTTTTTTGTTGACAAATTAATAGACATGGGTGCGCAAATTATACTTTGTGATCCGCACAGAGCGACTGTGATTGGATTAGATAGAGTACATAGCTTGAAAGGTATTCAAATGACGTCACCAGATATTCGTGCAGGAGTTTCTTTGTTGATCGCTGCTCTTTCTGCTAAAGGAAAAAGTACGATTCATAATATTGAACAAATCGATAGAGGTTATCAAGATATTGATATTCGCTTGAATAATATAGGGGCTCAAATTAGAAGAGTTTAATTGATATGAAGTTAATTGGAATACTTACTATAGCCTTGTTTTCGTTTTTTATTCAGCAGGACGAGACCATGACTAAGGCGAAAGAAATTAGCATTGCGGGACAAGATGGTAAAACAATTACCTTAAGTTCTTTGAGAGGAAAAATAGTGCTTATTGATTTCTGGGCTTCTTGGTGTGGACCTTGTAGAAGAGAAAATCCGAATGTGCTTAATGCTTACTTAGAATTTAAAGATAAGAAATTTAAAAATGCGAAGGGATTTGAAGTCTTTAGTATAAGTCTTGATAAACAAGAAGATCCTTGGAAAAAAGCAATAATTTACGACGGTCTAATTTGGTTATATCATGGATTCGATAAAACAGGCGTTGTCGCTAGAGATTATGAAGTTCGGTTCATTCCTAGTGCTTTTCTTATTGATGGAAATGGAAATATTATTGCTTCTGGTGATCAATTGAGGGGCGAAGGGCTTATTCAAACATTAAATTCTTTGCTTCTAGCTAAAAAGAACAATTAAACGTATCTTTATCAAGATTGAATAAATATATCTTTTAAACATAAAACAGAATTATGAAAAAATTAACGCTAGCAACAATTCTAATTTTTTTTGTTCGTTTTATAGCCAAAATATTACCGCTCAAGTGAAGGAGTTTAATCGAATTTCATTAGACGGTTCAATTGGTGTTAATAAGGCAATCGCTCCAAAAGGCTATTCAGAACCTTATTTCAATCTACTTCATGGAAATTTAGGTGTTCGCTATATGGCAAACAGTAAATTTGGAGTCAAATTTGAAGCGAGTATTGATCGATTTATTGGTTCTTCTGGAACACTAGAATCAAAAGGTCGTTTATTAAAAGGATCATTACAAGCTGTCGCTAATTTAGGCCGAATTGCAAATTTTGAAGATTGGACAAAGCGAATTAGCTTGCTCGCTCATGCTGGTCCTGCAATAGGGTTCTTGAAAGATATATCTTCTTACCCAGTTAATGGAATTGATAAAATTGGAGGATTAGTTTTGGGGATTACGCCTCAATTTCTTCTGACACCTAAATTGGCTATGACTGTTGATTTATCTGTAATTGGTACTTTTAGACAAGTACATACTTATGATTATAGACCATATAAAGGTGTTGCAGGTTTTGATGGTTATCACGGAACTGCCTCGATAGGACTAAGTTATTATTTAGGAAAAAAAGCAACTCATGTAGATTGGAAATTTGAAGATGACGCAGCGATGAAAAAACGTTTAGATGAACTTGAAGCAGAGTTGGTGAATACAAAACAAGATTTGGACTTATTAAAACAAGATACGAAGGCGATAGATTCCAAAATGATGGACGATGACAATGACGGAGTAGCAAATTATCTTGACATCGAACCAACTACTACTGAAGGAGCAGTAGTTAATACCAAAGGGCAAGAAATAAAAACACCTAAATTTGACGATTTAATGAACAGTGATTCTGACCAAGGACTCTTTTATACTGTTCAATTGGGAGTATTTACTAGCGTAGTAACTGAAAAATATTGGCAAGAAATTTCGCCAATGTATAAACTGAAAATTGAAGACGGAACTACAAGATACTATTCCGGAATTTTTCATTCCGTCATTGAAGCGAAAGTTAAGCTCGAGAAAGCTCAGCAGAATGGTTTAATTGATGCATTTATTACTGCCTATTATCGAGGTCAAAGAATCACAGTGGCTGAGGCAGATTTGATTTTATCAGCGAAAGGTGCTGCGATTTTAAGAGCGAAGCCATAAATACAGAAAGATTTAAACAATCAACCCGGACTGACATTCAGTTCGGGTTTTTTTGTGACAAGATTTCCTACTAATTAATTTTTGTATGACACACTGTCCACATTTTAATATTGGCAGAATCTTTGTCGAAAATTTAAAATAAAAACAAATCAATGTCAGATAATCAGAATATTCCGGAGGAGGAAATACAAGAGCAAGAGTTAAAAACTCAAGATGAAGTTCAAACGGATGTGGATAACGGTGAAACTGTAGTTGAGAAAACAGAACCTACCCTAGAAGAACAGTTAGCGGATGCTAACAATAAGTTCATTCGTTTGTATGCGGAGTTTGAAAATTTCCGGAAAAGAACGAATAAAGAAAAAGTTGATTTATTGAGCAATGCAAGTGCAGGAGTGTTGAGAGATTTACTGCCAGTTATGGATGATTTTGAAAGAGCCTCGATTAACAATGTTACAGTGGAAGACCCTGCTGCACTGAAGGAAGGATTTCAATTGATTTTCTCAAAATTTAAAGCAATTTTAGAGAGCAAAGGATTGATGCAAATGGAAGCTAAAGGTAAAGCATTTGACAGTGAAATTCACGAGGCAATTGCAAACATTCCTGCTTCAGAAGCGAAATTAAAAGGCAAAGTAGTTGAAGATGTTGAAAAAGGATATTTGCTTAACGACAAAGTAATTCGCTTCGCGAAAGTAGTAGTAGGTCAATAGAATTCTTGATAAAACAAATATGAGCGAAAAGAGAGATTATTACGAGGTGCTTGGTGTTGGTAGAAACGCAAATGAAGGTGAAATTAAAAAGGCCTACCGAAAACTTGCGTTAAAATACCACCCAGATAAAAATCCCGATGATAAAGAAGCTGAAAATAAATTTAAGGAAGCCGCTGAAGCTTACGAGGTTTTATCTAACGCAGATAAAAAAGGCAAATATGATCGTTATGGACACGCTGGCATGGGCAGTGGTGGTGCTGGTTTTGGCGGAGGAATGGATATGAATGATATTTTTTCCAATTTTGGCGATATATTTGGAAGTGGTTTTGGCGGTTCTTTCGGGGGCTCCAGAAGCGGAGGCTCGAGGGTTGTAAAAGGAACAAATTTGCGTGTTAAAATGAAATTGACACTCGAGGAAATCGCAGAAGGTGTTAAGAAAAAAATTAAGGTCAATAAATTAGTCAACGCGGATGATGTCACATTAAAAAATTGTGGAACCTGCAATGGTACTGGAAGAATTACTCGAGTTGCCCAAACATTTTTGGGAGCAATGCAAACCCAATCGTCTTGTCCAACTTGTCAAGGAGCAGGAAAGACGATTGATAAGAAACCAAGTGACGCTGACCATAACGGATTAATTAGAAAAGAGGAAATTATTGAAATTGAAATTCCTGCTGGAGTTGAGGAAGGAATGCAACTAAGTGTGAGTGGGAAAGGAAATGCTGGTCCGTTTAACGGAATAGCAGGTGACTTAATAGTTGTCATCGAGGAGGTAGCACATGAATTCCTGAGAAGAGATGGGGAACACATTCATTTTGAGGCTTATGTAAATTTTGTTGATGCGGTATTAGGTGAAAGTATTGAGATTCCAACAATTACAGGGAAGGCAAAAATTAAAATTGATCCGGGTACGCAGAGCGGAAAAATGTTGCGATTAAAAGGTAAAGGTTTACCTGTGTTACAGCGCCACCAGACAGGAGACATGTTTGTACATATAAATGTTTGGACCCCGAAGAAAGTAAGTAAAGAAGAAAAAGATTTGTTGGACCAGCTGAAGTCTAGCGAAAACTTTATTCCCAATCCTGATGGTGCAGAAAAAGGCTTTTTTCAAAGAGTGAAGGATATGTTTCATGGATAGGTATCCAATATTTAGGTAAACGTTTATTTTTGTTAACGATATATTTTTACGAACTTGCAAGTTCAAAATAAAATCATCTATGAAAAAAAAATACTTCATTTTAGGATTCGGTTTATTCTTTACTATTACCATTCTCGCGCAACAAGAATTGAATGCGGAAATAGCACATGTGAAAGGAATCTTTTTAGGAATTACAAAACCGATTTCTGATTTTAACGGTCCGGAAGCAACAGTTACTTCGCACAATGAAGGAACAGTAAAGGAAAGTAGAAAAAGACCAACAGTTGTTAATCAAAAAGCATTACCTATTGGGAATGACCCAATATTGCAAGAAAGTTTTGGAACGAAAGCATCGAAAACACCACTGGCAAATTTTGATGGATTGTTAGGCGGATTGCCACCAGATCCATCTGGAGCAGTTGGGCCAAATCATTATGTTCAAGCAGTTAATTCAAGTTATAAAGTGTATAGTAAAACTGGATCTGCCATGTCGGGAAACCTACCTTTAAGTTCATTGTGGTCAGGAAGCACAAACGACGGAGACCCAATAGTCATGTATGACAGACATGCCGACAGATGGGTAATCACGCAATTTCAACAATCTGGTAATAAAATTCTATTCGCTGTTTCAACAACACCCGATCCGCTAGGTACGTATGCAACGTATTCATACGGTTTAACTAGTTTTCCCGATTATCCAAAATATTCTATTTGGTCGGATGGATATTATATGACTTCAAATTCAGGAAGTCAAAATGCAGTTGTTTTTGATAGAACTGCAATGCTGGCGGGTGCAAATACGGCATCATATATAGCCATGAATACGCCAGGTTTTACAACGCAATACGGATTTAAAAGTGTTTTGCCTGCAGATGCAGATGGCGCTTTACCTCCATTTGGAACGCCAAATTACATGTTCTATTTTCAAGATGATGCATGGTCAGGAGCAGTTTCAAACGACGTAATTAAAATTTTGAAATTTCAAGTAGATTGGAATACACCAAGTTTAAGCTCCATAACCTTGCACCAAACTTTGTATCCATCTGCTTTTAATGCTGTCTTTACTAATTCTTGGGATGACATACAACAAAAAGGAACTTCTCAGAAACTAGATGGAATTGCGTCTGTTTTTAATTACAGAGCTCAGTATATTCGCTGGGGAAGCTACAACACGGTAATGTTGTGCAATGTTGTAGATGTTAACAATGCAAATAAAGGCGGTATAAGATGGTATGAGCTTCGGCAAGATAATGCGACTAACCAATTTTCAATTTATCAAGAAGGAACATTTGCTCCAGATGTTGATAGCCGATTCTTAGGAAGTATTGCAATGGATCTTAATGGAAATATTGGAATGGCCTATTCGATTTCTGGTCCAAACTCATATCCTAGTCTTGGATACACGGGCCGTCATTTCTTTGATCCACTCGGTCAAATGACTGTTCAAGAAGTTAGAGCAATTGATGGCTCTTACTTCCAATCAAATTACAATCGTTTCGGTGATTATTCCCAATTGACATTGGATCCTAATGGTGATACGTTTTGGTATACAGGAGAATATATTGGTTCGGGAGGATCGAGAAGAACAAGAATCTTTTCTTTTGATATGATCTCTCTAGCAGGTTCTCCTCAGAATAGTATTAATGATATTGATCTTGTTACCTTTCAAAACGGTGAAATATTAAACATCAAGATGGAGGGAATTCAATTCGCAAACGAAATGCATGTTGAGCTTTTGGAAATGAGTGGAAGAACTGTTCGATCTGTTGATTCAAAAATTAATGGCGAAAAACTAAGTCTTTCATGGGATGTGAGTTCATTAGCCAAAGGAATATATATTGTTGCTGTAGGTGGAAATTCATTCCAACGGACTCAGAAAATTATTATTCAATAAACTAATATATTATCTAATAATAAGAAAAATGCCTGATGAAATGTAGGCATTTTTCTTATTTGAATATTTTGGATACAGTCAGTAAATATTTATAGTCTAGGATAATTAATTTCCTTCCCATACTCTTTATGGCATTTGCAGTTTTATATTCATGTAGAATACGTACGGCTGATTCTTTTACTGTCCCTAGAAGGTTTGCAAGATCTGTTCTAGAAATTTCAACATCCATATTGTTCTTGTCTAAGTTTTTAGACTGTAAGTACAAAAGATAAAATGCCGTTCTTTGTTTAAGACTTAATTGTGTTACTACCTGTGAATGACGAATGTGGCGTATGCTGTCCTCACTTAATAAGTTGATGTAACTATGACTCATTTCATTATTTTCAGCTATGAATTGCAGAAATACTGCTTTGGGAATAAAATGTAATTTGACGTCGGTAATTGCTGCAGATGAATCAAAATGTCGTTCATCATTAAAAAGTATACCGTGACCGAAAATATCTCCTGGACCGCAAACTTCAAATATAGACTCACGATTCTCTAAGCCTGAAATAAATCTTTTTATAGTGCCTTGTTCAATATAATAAAGTCCCGAGCTTTTGTTCCCCTCCTCAAAAATTATTGAGGTTTTTGGATAAATCAAGATAGAGGACTCCTCAAGCAGCTTGTTTTTTTGCTTTTCAGTTAAATCATTGAATATCGGGGCATTTATCATTTTAAGTTATCTTTTAGACACAAATATCTCTTTTTTTTCGATAGATGATTACTTTTTAAAATATTTATGAAGTAATTGTCCTTTAATATAAGGAGAATTTAATAAGATTCATAGACACCGCAGTCCTTAGCGGGCGTTCTGGTCACTAAGTCTAAATCTTGCAACACAAGCGGGGAAATAAAGAAATTATCCGCGTGCGCATTCATTGGGGAAGACGAATTAATATGGAAATTATCCTCGTCGATATTTATGAAACCAGGATTTAAATTCCACTTATTAAATTGGAAAAATGAATTTGTGGGTATAACCTCTGCGGTAATCAAGTTGTTATTTAGCGTAAAATTTAAATTGTAAACTCCACCTGGGTTAAGCGTACTTATTATCAATTCAGTCGCCTGATTCCCGGTAATTACGCTATTTGTAATTGTTCCTTCATCAATAGATTTATAATTCGTTATCCCTTGGCTGTTTTTAAAGAAATTGGAAATACCAACCGCCGGAACTTGATTTGATGACGCGTATCCCAATAAATTACAGTAATTGAAGTTGAAGTCACCACCTTCTAAAACCAACAGGGCATAGGATTGATTTTTAAAGATTAAACAGTTTTCCGCCTTAACCTTAGCTCCAGAATAAATAAAAATGCCATACCGTGAATTGTTGTGAATAATCGTATTGTCAACCGCTAATGTGTAGCCACTATTGGATGAGTCTTCTGAAAACACGTGAATACCAGCTGTGCCGTTTTTAATTATTGTGTAACTTATTTTTGAAGGCCGCGCCTCTTGCATATATATTCCATAAAATTGTCCAGCTTGATTTTGATAATAAGATTCTAGCCTATCTCCTTGAAGAGTTACCTCATGACCATGAGTTCCGTTTATATTTAATGTTCCTTTGTAATTATATAGGATGGCATCCTTGTGTAAATAAATTTTTGTGTCCTGCTGAATGTTTAATGTTTGAGCAGAATCAACCGCAGCATAACCGTAAATTACGTGTGGCTTGTCATTTGGCCAGGTGCCCATGTTTAAATCTTTGTAATGGAAATACGCATCTTGTCCCCAAACTGCTAATTGCACATATTGGTCTTTTCCATTTGTCCTAAAACGAATGCGGTCTTCCACAATAAAAGGTAAAACACCGTTGTTGACAGATAAAGTTACTTCGATAAATATAAATAGACTGTCATCTTTTTCCATTTCTGTATTAGAAAATAATGTTCCTTTTATACCATCAAAATTTAGGCGGAATGGAGAATTTGCCCCACCCATTAATTCAACTTCGTCCACTTTTAAAGTAGATTTAGAAGGATTGTATATTTTCAATCTTTTTGTAGTTGAGCCTATTGTGGTGAAGACGGTATCAAAAAGCACAGTGTCCGCAGAAAATAGTAAGTTCTCTTTTGAGAAGTTGAGTGATTTTTTACAACCTGCAATAGAAAAACTCAATATTATTCCTAAAATAAAAAAGATACTGAAAATATACTTTGTCATAGCTTTGTTTGATATCAAAAATAACGTAATTTGTATAAAGTTTATTTTATTTCAAGAAATTTGATGAAATTTAAAAATCTTTGTCTAAATTTGCACTCCTGTTAAAGGGATACAATCGAATTAATAGCACAAAAATGAGAAAAGATATACACCCAGAAGATTATAGACCAGTGGTATTTAAAGACATGTCAAATGACTATGCTTTTTTGTGCCCTTCTTGCGCACCTGCATCTGAAACTATTCAGTGGGAGGACGGTAACGAGTATCCTTTGGTAAAATTAGATATTTCACACAAATCACACCCTTTCTTTACAGGGATCGTTCAGTTTGTGGACACAGCAGGTAGAATTGATAAATTCAACAACCGTTTCGGGGCAAGAAACAAAAAATAAGCTGTTGGACAGTATTAGAAGCCTTTCGGAGACGAAAGGCTTTTTTTGTGTTTTATTGTTTCGTTTTTTTTCTGAAAAACAATAGAATGAGCCTTTGACTTCTATCTTTGTAACATGAAGAGTGGGTGTGTAATTATACTGATATTATTGTTTTCGGCTCCTTGTGTTTCAATTGCTGGGAAAATTGACAAAGCTTTCGAAAGCTTGGAAGTGCATAATTATTTCGATGCGAAACAAAAGTTTGAGAAAAAATTAAAAAAAGTAACATCGCCGGCAGCATTTGGTTTGGCGGTAATCTATTTCCGACAAGATAATCCGTTTCATCAGATTGATTCTGCATATAGATTAGTGAGATTAGCAGAATCAACTTTTGATTTGTTAAAAGCTAAAAAAGTTGAACGGTATTCAAAATATGGTTTTACTAAGGATGCAATTGCTGACTTAAAACAAAAAATAAGCACTTATTATTTCAATCGTTTGTCAAATCAAAAATCAGTGAGCGACTGGGATAATTTTGCGATTAAAAATCCTGAGTCGCTTGAATTTTCGAGGTCTATAAAAATTAGAGACTCGTTGGCATTTCGATTAACAAGGGTAGATAATTCTTCCAAAGCATTCAGCAATTTCATGTCAGCATATCCCAATAGCTACTTATTTAAAGAAGCAAAAGAAGGATTCAACTTGTCGCAATACAGGGAGCAAACGAAAGCTGGCACCATTGCAAGTTATCAAAACTTCATTATCACATTCGCTGAAAATCCATATAAACTGCAGGCAGAAGATCAAGTTTATAATTTGGCGACAAACAAAAATACGGTAGAGTCACTTAGAGAATTTATTAGCAACAACCCAAACAATCGTAACAAAGAGGAAGCTTGGCGTCGTTTGTATCAAGTTTACATGTACGACTATTCAGACGAACGAATTGAAGAATTTGAGAAAGAGTATCCGCAATATCCATTTAAAAGTGAAATAAAAACGGATCTTAAAATGGCGAGAACAGTACTGGTGCCATTTAAAGTATTACACAAATTTGGAGCTATGGATCTGGATGGGAATTTGGTTATTCCGCCCGTTTATGACGTAGTAAGTATTTTTAGTGAAGGTCTTTCGCTTGTTGGTTTGAACGGACAATATGGCTACATTAATAAAATGAATGAACGAATTATACCTTGTCAATTTGATGGTGGGTTAGATTTCGAACAAGGTAGAGCGGTTGTTGAAAAAGACGGAAAATTTGGATTAATTGATCGTTCC
>JBDNIA010000248.1:0-3752 GCA_041688525.1 Crocinitomicaceae bacterium
TCGGCATAGTTAAGAGCTGCTTGCTCGGATAACACAATACTAGTTTCAAAATCAGCGTGACCTTTAGTCAACAACTGCCAAACATGTGACCACCGTGACATAGACCAAAAGTTAGTTCGTGTCCGTGTATAAACCGTGACATGCACTGCGCAATCATCTGCTTCGATGTCTAATGTGTGAGTGCAATCGTCATCGCCACAGTCACATACAGCTTTATACATCCTCGATGCACCCCAATCTTTGATTAAAAGAATGCCTTCTGCTGGTGTTTGTGTTTTCAATGTAAAATTCCTATGTCTGGGGTTAACTCTTGTATTTGATCTCTGCTGCCAGAAATGCCATCAACCATATTGTTGTATTCGTCGTTGTCTAAAATAGTTTTATAAATGGCCAAGGCTTGCGTTACCAAGATTGCAGCAATCTCTAAGGGGTTATGATCCTTATCAATCATTTTAGCATGTATTGCCCAATACTCTTGATAAAGCTCACCGATGCTATCGTTTTGATTGATGTCTGTACTCACGTTTTATCCACCATTTATAATTGTTCCAATATTCTTTTATTGTAACAGGATCGCTGCCTACTGTCAACCGTTCTTCACGATTGTCCATCCAAAGATTGTATACCCAATACCTAAAAGGAGATTCTGTCATGTCCAAAGGCCGTTACGTATTTTGATTAGTCGAATCAGCATGGCCTCATCTTCCTTCTCATAAGCCACTTCAATCTTTCGCAGCAGTTTGAAACACTGTGTACTTTCCTTCTTGAGACTAGCAGGAGTCGACATAGTCCACTTGCCGCCGTTGAGTTCACGGGACTTTTCGCACACCGCACTCCAGCCCGACGCATCGTATGGATCCGGCCGGGCGCGATAGGTAGTAGTCCACCAGGTGTATAGGTCGATTACTTCCTGTGCCTTTACAGCCTGCGGAGTTGGCTTACCGTAATACGTTTCGTCCTTGCAGTAGTCCTCGTCATGCTTCAATGCTGCCGCCCAGGCAAGATGATCTAAGCCAGCTTGCGGGCAACGCCAGGTTCTCCAGCGAAACCAACCTGTAGCATAGAATGGGGCCGCATATTTTTCTCGTTCGGTCTTATCACCCCACGCAATCTGCATCCAGGCAGTTTCTACTTCAACAAAATCCACAAGCTCATTAAATAAACAAGGAAGAAAGCGAGAGCCAACATCGGACCAGCCACCGGGCTTAATGTCTCGAGGGTGTGCAGTGAGAGCGTGAGTGCGAGTAACCCAACGATTGTTAATATAATACTTGACATCGTAGATTTTCCTTACAGGCCAGGTGACAAAATCTTGAATGTGTCCAAGTGCTTCTTCTGCTAACCAGTAGCGGAAATTGTGTTTCATTTGAGCCTGAGTAGTCCAATCGTCCCATTCTTCGCCGGTTCCGGCAGATAGTTTAGCAGTACCGCGAAGCCGATCTGCAAATTTACTGCAACTCCAATAATTACCGTGCTGTGCCATGTTATCTCACCTTGTTGTTTATGTACTTATTATAACAGTATACTATCTACAAGTCAACCATTATATTAAAACTTCCTTTGATATCCTGCCAAATTTAGCATCATTGAGTATTGCTCGTATGCTTTTTGTACAGCAGCATTAGTGTATCGAAAGTGTGCTTCTTCACGTTCTTTCTCCATCAGCACTTCAAACATTGCAACAGGTCGATCACTATATTTCTGAGCATTAAAGAATCGTCTTTCCATCTCCATCAGTGTGTTTAAACGGCTTTCGGGTATCTGTAGCGTGTAGAGTTTTTCAGTTTGATATTCTACATGATCTTGAATAATGTCGGCTCCAGATGGATTTGTAAAAAACTGTGGAGCACGATACCGAGCATGCCTCCCAGTATCGTTAACTACCCTAACTTCGTAGTTTTTACAGAACTGATCAAGTTCTTTAGACATCACTTGCGATTACCAAACAGTTGCAACAGGTGAATAAACAAGTTGATAAAATCTAGGTACAGAGTTAATGCTCCCATTACTTCTTGTTTGCCAGTGTCTCCGCCCTGTGACACAATCTGCCTAATTTTCTGTGTATCGTATGCAGTTAGTCCCAAGAACACAATAATTGCGATTGCCGAGATAACCATCTGCATCACAGTGCTACCAATAAAGATGCTAATGATACTGGCAATGATGATTGCAATCAATCCCACAAACATTAATGATCCTACTCCTGTTAGGTCTTTCTTAGTAAAGTAACCATACAGACTCATAGTACCAAACAACACACCGGCACCCATAAAGGCTGTAAAGATACTGCCCATAGTGTAGACTGCAAAGATAGTGGCAAAACTCAGTCCCATTAGTGCAGAGAATCCATAAAGGAATAACCGTAGTCCTTGTTTATCAAAACGGTCAACTGCAAACGTCATTGCAAGAATTGCCGCTAACGGTGAAAAAATTACAATCCATTTTGTAATACCTGTAAAAAAGAATTGCAGTAGTTCGGGAGTTGTTCCTATAAAATAACTCACAATCATACTGATAATAACAGCGATGCCCATGTGTCCGTAGACTCTACCCATTGCTTCATTTAGTTCAGTGGCTGAACGGTATGTTGTTGCGTACATAATTACTCCTTGTTAATTAATTTTTCTGTCATTGGAAAGATTTCAGCAATTGCCTTAGCACAGGCCAACGCAACTAATTGATGTTCTTTCTGTGTACCATTATCTATTCTTAATTCACAATAGTGTATAAAACTACGTAAGGTTCCTGACATATACATGCGACTTACAGTATTACCTTCTGGAAGAACTGCACGAGCTTGTTCTTTGGCAATGCCGTTATCAATAGCCCACTTGTATTGTTCTTTTACAAGATCAATAACCAACTGCTGTCGACGATGCCATTCTGTAGTCAGTCTATCATCGTTAGTTTCTATACTGTTCTGTCTATTTTTTGTATCTTGCAGACGAGCTTCTCGCAGTACAAACTCGAGATCCTTTGTTGGATCAGCGTATCTTTGTGAGTACTCTTGGAAACTGAAACTGCGGTGTCGCAGAACTTGTCGAGCAATATCCCTTGTTGTTGTGATTTCAACGCAAGCTGAGACCATTTCAAGCGGGCTCCAGTGAGCGTGTTTGACAAGATAATTGATGAGCTTTTCTGATGTGTCTGTGTTAAGCTGATTGCTGGGATTGCTGACACGGGCACAATACGCAATGAGTTCCTGCGCATCATCGATACCCAACTCTGCAAATTCTTTTGTTGGTTGTGAGTAGCTGAGTAAACGTACATTCATTTAAGATTCCTTTAATATTTTCATAATCTTTTCTTTTTCTAAAAGATCTTTTTCCATTGCTATGTATTGCTCACGCAGTTCTTTCAACTTGTCCCAACGATCTTCTAACTCTGGATTGGGATGTAGGATGCCCAGACGTTCTTCAATGCCAGCAAGCACCTTCATTAGACTCTTACCACCTACTACAAGATCGGCACCAGCTTTTATTTCAATGCCTTTTTCATCCAGCACAACCTTGGCAGCATTATAGGTGTTATTGGTGTTTATGGTATAGGGACTAGTAATACCTGTAGTATACGAGATACCGTTGTAACCGGCAGCTGAAGTAAATCCCCCAACAGTAGCACCTAAATTATAATAACTAGGATCTATAGTGATAGAGTTTGCAGCACCACCAAGAACGATGGCATCGTCTTGGGATTTCATTTAAGCAGCCTTCTTGGCTTCTGCTCTTACGTTCTTTTCTGCTGTGATTTCA
>JBDNIA010000249.1:0-8162 GCA_041688525.1 Crocinitomicaceae bacterium
CTAAATTTACCAGTGGTTGGGTTCGGATAAAGTTCTATTGAGATTTTATTGATTTCAGAGATATTCAGCGAACATGGCTGCGGAAGGACAGTAAAATTTATACTCGTATCCGTTTCACACATTAGCAAATCGGTTACAGCGACTGAATAATTGCCACCCTGAGAAACGCTTATCGCCTGTGTTGTTTCGCCTGTTGACCACAAGTAAGATCCAGCAGGGTTTAATGCAGACAATGTTGCTGTTTCACCTTGACAAATCGTATCGTTCGGTGAGGCAATAATTTGGTTCAATTGCGCAACTTGGGTAATGATAAGTGTGTTTGGACAAGAGCTTCCAATTACTGCGGGATTACTAGAAATCACCCTAATTTTGTAAAAGAATCCAAAATTAGTGTTGGTTGGAATAGTAGCGAAAACAAATCCAGCATTGAAAGAAATAGTACCAATATTTGTAGGAGTTGTAAATTGACCAAATGCGTTTGACAATTGCGCCGTGAATATGTTGCCAATGGGGAAATTTCCTGCCGTGATGAAGGGAACGATTACATTTCCGCCTGCGCAAGTCGATAATTGTAAAATGGTATCTGTGGTGATCGTGTTTTGTGCTGAGAGTGACAAGCTAAAAAACAAGCCGACAAGTAAAAAGTAGAATTTTTTCATAATTTCAAGTTGCGAGAAAAGATGTAATAAAGTAAACTGGTTCAGAGTGAACAGATTTTAAATCAAATGTACAAAAGGAAAGTGAAAACAGAAAAGGAAAAATTTTGAACCTTGCATTCTGGTTTTTCATATTTGATTATGCCACTAATTATTTGGTTAGTATATCCATAACAGATGGCAACAGAAATATGGCCATTGCCGTTAAATTAAGAGATCTTAAATGAGTAAATTTACCATTCTAGGCGTGGATAGTATTCGAGTTTAATTATGAATAGAGATATTACAAATTGAAGTGCCTATCTTTGTTCACACAAAAAAAAGTCGTCGTAAAATGAGTTTAGCAAAGTATACAGTAACTGCCGCATTGCCATATGCAAATGGTCCCCTTCATTTAGGACATGTTGCAGGAGTTTATCTTCCTTCCGATATTTTTGTTCGGTTCCTTAGAATGAAAGGACACGACGTTGTGTTTATTTGTGGGAGTGATGAACATGGGGCAGCAATTACCCTTCGCGCAAAAAAAGAAGGTGTTTCACCGCAAGAAATTGTTGACAAGTACAATGCAATTATATCACATTCATTTAAAGACTTCAAAATTTCTTTTGATATATTTCACCGCACATCTTCTGAAATACACCACAAAACAAGCCAAGAATTTTTCAAAGTCTTAAACGATAAAGGCAAGTTTATTCAAGAAACGTCAGAACAATATTACGACGAAGAATATGATCAATTTTTGGCGGACCGCTATATTACTGGGGAATGCCCAAAATGTCAAAACCCAAGCGCATATGGTGACCAATGCGAAAAATGCGGAAGTACACTTAGTCCGACCGAATTAATTAATCCGAAGTCAACGCTGAGTGGGAAATTGCCTATTATGCGTCAAACATCACATTGGTATTTGCCAATGGAACAACATGAGGTTTGGTTAAAAGAATGGATAAAAAATGGTAAATTAGATGGTGTTCAACAACACGATCCAAAAGCCTGGAAAAACCAAGTTATCGGACAATGTATGTCATGGATAGATGGGGGTTTGCGTCCACGAGCAATGACGCGCGATTTGGATTGGGGAGTTCAAGTTCCTTTGCCAGAAGCAGATGGAAAAGTATTGTATGTTTGGTTGGACGCACCAATTGGTTATATTTCTGCAACAAAGCAATGGGCCATTGACAACAATAAAAATTGGGAAGACTATTGGACAGGTGACAGAAAATTGATTCACTTCATTGGAAAAGACAATATCGTTTTCCACGCAATTATTTTTCCGATTTTATTGAAAGATCATGGTGGTTTAATT
The DNA here is from genome assembly GCA_041688525.1 of Crocinitomicaceae bacterium. Taxonomy (GTDB): domain Bacteria; phylum Bacteroidota; class Bacteroidia; order Flavobacteriales_D; family Crocinitomicaceae; genus UBA2040. The sequence continues at coordinate 1,963 of JBDNIA010000249.1, forward strand.
TTACCGGATAATGTGCCAGCATACGAATTTTTAAACTTGGAGGGAGATAAATTTAGCACTTCAAGGAATTGGGCTGTTTGGTTGCATGAGTATATTGAAAATCATCCTGACAAGATAGATGAGCTAAAATATGTGTTGACATCTATTGCTCCAGAAAATCGAGATGCCGAGTTTACTTGGAAGGAATATCAGCAAAGAGTGAATTCTGAATTGGCAGATATATTAGGGAATTTTGTAAATAGAGCACTCGTGCTTACTCAGAAGTATTACGAAGGAAGAGTTCCAAAACTAGGAGTTCTAACTGAAGGCGATAAAACGATGCTTGCTGATGTTAAACAATCCACGAAGAAAATTGAAGAATTAATCTATGCCTATAAATTGAGAGATGCGCAAGCAGAAGCGATGAATTTGGCCCGTATTGAGAATAAATTTTTAGCTGAAACTGAACCGTGGAAATTGATTAAAACCGACGAGGTACGCGTTAAAACCGTAATGAATTTGGCTTTGCAAATTACGGCCAACTTGAGTATTGTTTTACAACCATTTTTACCAGATACAGCTGCAAAACTCAGCGAATTTTTGAGTTTTAAAACAACAGATTGGTTTATGGCGGGAAATGAAAGTATACTCCCGGCTGAGCATCAAACAAACCCATCTTCAATTCTCTTTCCGAAAATTGAAGATAATTTAGTAGAAGAGGAAGTAGCCAAATTACATATGGATAATCAAGAATCAATATTTGAACCTCAAAAAGAGGAAGCCCTTTTTGAGGATTTTACCAAAATGGATATTCGTCTAGGTAAAATTATTTCTGCAGAAAAAGTCGAAAAAGCGGATAAATTACTCAAGTTGATAGTCGATACAGGATTAGATCAACGAACGGTGGTCTCTGGAATTGCAGAGCATTATCGTCCAGATGAGATTGTAGGAAAAACGGTTCAAATATTGGTGAATTTAGCACCAAGAAAAATTCGGGGAATTGAGTCGCAAGGAATGATTTTAATGGCAGAAAATGAAACGGGTGAATTGAGCTTTATGGTAGCAGAGAAAAATTTTGAAAAGGGCGGAGGGATTCGCTGATATTTTGAAATAATCAACAATAAAGAAAATTAATGCATTTCCTTTATTTTATTTAGTTGTAATGTAGTTGTAATTTGGTTTTAAAAGTCCAATGTCTTAAAATGAACCGAAGACAGTCTGTAGATAAAAGTGTCCGATAAGGATATATTTGGTTCTTTGCTCCCTAACGACTCCGACCTTGAGTCAAAAAGCTAATCTTAATCAATTCGTTGGATTTTTAGAAGGCAGCAGCAGATTCATTTAAAATAAGATGAAAAACAAATATTAAATTTTAGTTGTTTGAAGGATTCAACGGTCTGAATATTTTTTTGGTCGAATTAATAGCAAAGTGAAAACGGATTTAAAAAGAAAAAGTGATTTGACGCGAGCAATGCGCGATGATTCTTTTGTGCTAAAAACAAAGCAACAATTAATAAAAGACTTCGCTAAAGTCAATATAAAATTTCCAAATAATTTTGAGTTCGATATCACTGATCGACTAGAAATTGAGCGATTAGTTGCAAATGAAGTAGTTACTTTAATGGAACGCAGTGAGCGGCATTTGTTGCAGCTACTTTATGTTGTTGACCTATCGGAAAAAGTTTTTTTGAAGTTGACCACTCAGTCAGACTTTCTAGCAAAAATAGCAGAGCATATTCTATATAGAGAAGCTTATAAAGTTTGGCTCCGAGCAAATTATTCGAATTAGCGCCAAAAAAAGGGTGAGATAAACCCCACCCTTTCTCACTAAAAAAGTTTTGTCTCTTAGTTTTTCACAAAAGTATTGCGAATAACTGATCCCTGAACTGTGGTAACTTCATAAAAGTAAACACCATTAACCAATTCAGAAACATTAATTGAACCTGTTAAACCATTGATTGCAGATTGAGCAACTACTTTTCCATCCATAGTGATTATAGAAATAGTAGATGCATCAGCAGTAGTTTTAACGTTTAACATTCCATTTGTTGGATTTGGATAAACAGAAGTAACTAGTGCATTTTCCTCTACTCCTGCAGTTGAATTTACCGTTACATCGTCTAAAAACAAACGGAACATGTCTGTACAATTGTGGTGACGAAAAACAACATAAACTGTGGATTGATTTCCTGCAATTGAAGATACATCGAAGTTTTGAGCTTGCATAACCTCGCCAGCAGTCAAAGTTCCTTGCCAAATTGGAGTTGGAAATGTCCCCGATGCTATTAAAGCTGGATTTGTTACAACGTAGACAGAGAAATACTCAGCATAAAAAGTGCTGGCTGTAGACTCTGAAGAACCTGCTGACCAACCTAAAGAAACACTCGCTGTTGTCCCACAGTCTATAGCTGGTGAAATAGCTAAATTGTCTGGAGTTAAAGGACCAACGTTATTAATGTATGATTCAGACATCATGCATCCACCGATTGCATCAAGTGTTGAACCCGCACCAGTCATATCAAGTGGCATCCAGTTATTCCCGTCACCATCAGCATCGTAGACTGTCCAGGCAGCAAAAGCTGTTGAATCATTCGCCGAATAGATTTGAGCGTTAATAAAACCAACTGCTAAAAGTGCAGTAATTGAAAGTAAAATTTTTTTCATAATTGAGTTTTTAAAAATTATTTAAATGTAAAGTTAAGAAATTTTTAAATGAATATTAAATATGTAAAATCAATAATATGCGCACAGAATTGTTAATTAAATAATTTTCTTGGGAGAGAAACATGTCCGTTAAATGATATTTCTTTTCTGTTGCTGCTAAAAAAGGCTGTAATTAGTTCAGTTTTCGCCTCGTTCAAACCTAGAAATCATTAAATTTGTAACTGCAAATTGAGCTCAAGAACCATGGATAAAGTTTCTTACGTAGGAAATGCAGATGTTAACGCTATTGACCATCTGTATAAAATGTATCGTCAAAACCCTGAAAGTGTTGATGTTGGATGGCAAAAATTCTTCGAAGGATTCGATTTTGCACAAATAAATTACGGAGATAGCAGTGAAATTCCAGAAAATGTTCACAAAGAGTTCAAGGTTCTTAACCTAATAAATGGTTATCGCGTTAGAGGTCATTTGTTTACAAAAACAAACCCCGTTCGCGAAAGAAGAAAGTATTCACCGACTTTAAGTTTAGAAAATTTCGGGTTGGAGGAGTCGGACCTGGACACCATTTTTCAATCAGGGAAAGAAATGGGACTTGGTGAACAATCAACACTTCGAGAAATTGTTGCCGACTTAGAGGCGACATATTGTGAATCGATTGGAATCGAGTATATGTATATCCGCGATCCAGAGCGTTTACGATGGTTTAGAAATAAAATTGAATTAATTAATAGGCCAAAATATTCTAACGAGGAAAAGCTAGAGATTTATAAAAAATTAAATCAAGCAACAGCTTTCGAATCATTTCTTGGAAAGAAATTTGTTGGACAAAAACGATTTTCAATCGAAGGTGGAGAAGCTTTAATTCCCGCATTAGATGCTTTGATTTTGAAAGGTTCGGACTTAGGTGTTGAATATTTCGTTATGGGAATGGCCCATCGTGGTCGATTAAATACATTGACAAATATTTTTGAAAAGCCAGCCCACGACATACTTTGTGAATTTGAAGGAAAAGAATTTGATACTAACTTGGATTTTGATGGAGATGTTAAATATCACCAAGGTTTCACTTCACATATAACGACAAGAAACGGCAAAAAAGTCGGACTGACTCTAGCACCAAATCCATCACATTTGGAAGCTGTCGACCCAGTAGTTCAAGGAATTTGTAGGGCGAAAATAGATAACGTTCACAAGGATGAAAGTAAAGTTTGTCCTGTAATGATTCACGGTGATGCTGCAATTGCGGGACAAGGAATCTTGTATGAAATCGTTCAAATGGCCCAATTGGACGGTTATAGAGCCGGTGGAACGATACATATTGTTGTAAATAATCAAATAGGGTTTACAACGAATTATTTAGATGGTCGTTCTTCGACTTATTGTACAGATGTGGCGAAAACGACACTTTGCCCTGTATTTCATGTCAACGGCGACGATGTAGAAGCGGTAGTTCAGACCGTACAAATGGCCATGGAATATCGTCAAGAATTTAAAAGAGACATTTTTGTAGACTTACTTTGCTACAGAAAATATGGCCACAACGAAGGAGACGAGCCTAAGTTTACTCAACCTCACTTGTACAATTTGATTGCGAAACATCCAAATCCGAAGGATATTTATTTCAAGCAATTGGAAGAGCAAGGTGTTATTGATAAGGCCCAAGCAAAAGAGTTTGAGGTGGCCTACAACGATCACTTAGAAAATGAATTTGAGATTTCAAGAAGTGCGGATAAAGCTTTTATTTGGGATTTCTTGAGTACTACTTGGAAAGGCTTTCGAAAAAGTGTGCCAGCTGATTTTGATGAATCTCCGAAAACTGGGGTCGATAAAAAGATTTTGTTGGAATTGGGTAAAAAACTGTCAACTCTGCCGGACGGGAAGAAGTATTTCCGCAAAATTTCAAAGATTTTTGAGGATAGATACAATGCCATTACCCAAGACAAACTAGACTGGGGTTCTGCTGAAATGTTGGCTTATGCTACTATTTTGAGCGAAGGAAAGCCTGTTCGAGTTTCTGGGCAAGACGTCGAAAGAGGAACATTCTCCCATCGACACGCAGTCGTAAAAACTGAAGATACAGAAGAAGAAATTGTAACACTGAATAGCATTGGAGAAAAACAAGCTGCTTTTACAATTTACAACTCTTTGTTGTCGGAATATGCAGTGCTTGGATTTGAATACGGTTATTCATTAGCAACTCCGAAAGGTTTGACGATTTGGGAAGCGCAGTTTGGAGATTTCTTTAACGGAGCGCAAATCATGATAGACCAATTCATTACGTCTGGAGAAGATAAATGGAGCACGCAAAGTGGTTTGGTGATGTTGTTGCCGCATGGTTATGAAGGACAAGGTGCTGAGCACTCATCAGGCCGGATGGAAAGATTCTTACAACAATGTGCAGATTATAATATACAAATTGTCAATACTTCAACGCCTGCCAATCATTTTCACTTGTTGAGAAGACAAGCGCAAGGGCAATACAGAAAACCTTTGGTCGTCTTTTCGCCAAAATTATTGTTGCGCTATCCAAGCGCAATATCTACATTAGATGAAATGGCAAAAGGAAGTTTTCAAGAGCTTATTGACGACGCATCGGCCAATCCGAAAAACATTGATACATTAGTACTTTGCTCTGGCAAGTTTTACTATGAAATGTCAGAAAAAGCAGTTGAAATGGATGTTGATAATATGGCTTTTGTCCGTGTTGAGCAACTATATCCATTGCCCAAAAAACAGCTTGATGAGATTTTTGCTAAATACAAGAATGCGAAAAATATCATTTGGGCGCAAGAAGAACCCAATAATATGGGAGCTTGGAGATACATTGCAATGGCCATGCGCGAAATTCCTTTTATTGGAATTTCAAGACCAGCTACTGCCGCGGCAGCGGAAGGTTCAAAAAAATTGCACGAAAAAAGATTGAAAGCATTGTTTGAAGAAATTTTCAAATACGCAAAAGTGAAAGTTAAATAATTGATTAAAGATTCAAGATATGTCAATGTTAGAAATGAAAGTGCCTTCACCAGGCGAATCTATCTCAGAAGTTGAAATTGCACAATGGTTGGTATCCGATGGCGATTACGTTGAAAAAGATCAAGCTATTGCTGAGATAGACTCGGATAAAGCAACCTTGGAATTGCCCGCTGAAGAAGCAGGGATTATTACCTTGAAAGCTGAAGAAGGCGATGTTGTAGCTGTTGGACAAGTTGTTTGCTTAATCGATACTTCTGCTGAACCTCCTGCAGGTGAACCAAAAGCAGACAAAAAAGAGGAAGTTAAGGCAGATTCAGTGCCTCAGCCTAAGAAAGAAGATGCAAAACCCAATCCAGCACCTGTTGTTGAAAAAAGTGCGTCATATGCGGCTGGGACATCCTCTGTTGCAGCAACGAAAATTATGGCGGAGAATGGAATGTCTTCAAGTGATGTAAAAGCAACCGGGAAAGATGGAAGAATTACAAAGCAAGATGTCGTAGCAGCACTTTCTGCCGGATTTGATGCTTCAGCTGTTTCTGGTTGGGGAGGAAGTCGCGAGCAATACAGAGAGAGAATGTCTAAGC
>JBDNIA010000250.1:0-2886 GCA_041688525.1 Crocinitomicaceae bacterium
AATGTTGCTGCTGCACCAATTAGAAAGAGGGAATAAATCGGTTTTTCGATTACATAATTCAAACGATGCACAAAGTCGAATAATGAACCATTCCCGTATCTTTCTTTCAAACTAGCATAAGGAATTTCATGTATCAGCCACAGAATATCTTTGTAGAAGAAAGCTCCAATTATGGAGTAAATTAACTGTCCCGCTAATAGAAACGGAAGTAGTTTGAATTTTCTCAGCCAGAACAAATAACCGGCGAATACAATCAGTATGATTAATCCTTCGGAACGAATAAGCGGAAGAAAGGAAATAATAATCAGGCCGTAAATGAAGCGATTTATCGTGAAAAGATAAACACCAACAATTAGAAAGAGCGCAAATAAATATTCGGTTAATCCAGAGAAAATAAGAGCGAAAAAGAGAGGAGCGAAAAGCAAAAACAAAAATACCATCGCGGGATTCTTGATGGATAAATTAACAGCCGACTTGTAACTGAAATAGCCAATAAATGAAGCGCAAAGTGAATTGAAAACAATCATTCCTTTAAATCCAAAATAGGCAAAAGGAGAACTTAGTAAGACAAAAACTGGTTTCGCCCAAAGATGGAAAAAGAAATCTGGATAATCAAATGCGTATTTGGAATAGAGGAAATGTTTGATGCTGTCGCCGCTATCTCCCGTTGAAGACGTGAGTAAATTTATAAACGTCAAAATTATAAACAGCAAGAATGTTAATGGAATTTCGGGTTTAGTAAATTGCAAAAAAGACTTTTCTGTTTTCATTTAAAAGTAAATATACCAAAACTCTCGCTGTGATTTCGTCTGCAAAAAGTTTAGTGAATGATTAACTCGCCTTTTCCTGTTTTTAGAATTTGGTTTTTGATTAGTGGAGCTCCGTATAGTTCAATATTTCCTTCACCTAATAAACTGTATTCTATTTTATTAACTACATTTACTTCACAAATTCCTTTAGAGCTATTTTCGATTAGGGCATAATCGGAAATTAGATTTTTAGCATCAACTGAAAGTATGGCTGTATTCCAAACCTTCAGTTGTTCAGTCGTGCCTTTTAAAGTCAATTTGCCACCACAAGGATAGTTGTTCCAATAATAGAAAACTTTTCCTTTCAATTCTAGGTCTGCGTAATTTGCTTTGCTTTTGAAAATTAAACCAAAATCATCCGAAGTAATTGGATTCTTAGTACGGATATAACAGGTTTCGTTCGCTGTTACTTTGCGCAGTGGTTTGGAATGAATATTCAAGGTAATCTTGTTCGTTTTTGGATGTGTGAACTTGTATTTCTGGACATTGTCGATCTTGAAAACTTGATTTTCAACACTGTATTCAACTTGAGAGACAGATTTTTCAAATCCTTCTATTTCAATTGAAAAAGTACTGTCTTCGATTAGATAAACATCAAAATTACTCAGCAATTCTATTTCAGAAAATGTCGCTAACTCAACATTTCGAATCGTTTTTGGATTATTCTTTTTACAGGACAAAATAAGCAGTCCAAGCATAAACAGCACTATGAATTTTGATTTTACCATTTGTAACCAATGCCTATTTCTGGAAAATCCAGTATGTGTAAATGTGACTTCATAGCTGCACGAATGATAAAATGTTCGTTGACGCGAAATTGCACAATTCCCCTGTTGTACATCGTTTTTCGAATGCCTTTGTTTACTAGGCCAAGATAGATTCCTTCCTGAAGAATTAAACTAAATCGGTTGTAGCGAAACTCTTGGGAAAAGTGAATTCCTGTTTGAAAGTTATCGGATGGTTTAAAAGTGCCGCCCTGTGATTCAATCACTATTTTCGTGGATTGATCGTAGAAAACATCCCCGCCAATGCCAGCATGGAATCCTCGGAAAAACGCTCGATTTACGCCGCCAGATAATGAAGAGGTGTAGTAGAATTCGCCAGATAACGACCGCGTTTGCTTGCCACCAAAACTTTGCACGATTTCAAAATTATTCTTTTTCAGGTGTTTTGGTAATTCAGTTTTTTGCTTCTCATTCGTGTGACCGAGACGATATGTCATTCCAGCAAAAGCAGTCACGAGGTTCAGGCCTAAATTTGGGTCGGCGCTGTTTGCGTTTGAATAATGATCGAATGATAGTCCAAATTGCGTGTCAATTTTTGGGCGGATTTTAAAGTTCGCCCCCAAACGTAAATTGAAATGCGCATTAACGTGAGAACCAATACCAACATTCTGATAATTTTCAACTAAATCGAATTTCTTGGTCAAATAACCGATTCCCATTGCGGTTTGATTGTAGATCTGAAAACGTTTTCTATTGATAAAATTAACTCTAAAGAAATAGTTTAAGGCAAATGATTTGCCAATTAGATCGTCATTACCTAAGTTGCTGTAGAAAAAGGAGAAACCGTATTCTGGATAGTTGAATAATTGTTCCCATTCATTTTTTCCAGTGGTTTCTTTGCTGATTTGAAAAGAAAGAGAGGTAATTGGGTCGGTGGTGATATAATTGATAAATGAATATTCGGGTAAACTGAATCCGCGGTGATAATTCAAGGAAAGTTTTAAGTCGTTTGTTCGTTTGCTTTGGCCAAATGAAAATGAAAACAGGGAAAGAACCAAAATGGCTATCCCAAACAGACTGATTTTCGAATATTCAACGTTTCTTTTCAAAATGCGTTCTTCTGTATTGGATTCAAAAATACATGCATTTTCCGAAAATCAATAATTTACTCGTGTCTCAACAAAAAGAGAAGCAACTTGCGTATAAATCTCAATCTCAACGTTATCGGGTTCTCGAATGATTAAAAAATCAGTTGAACCCAGCGAGTACGTTTTTTCATCGATTATAACGTCGATAGACCCAATCACAGCATAGATAAATAAAAATGAGTCGTCTCTTTGAATTTCAACGCG
>JBDNIA010000251.1:0-3556 GCA_041688525.1 Crocinitomicaceae bacterium
GCCCTACGCCAAGCCATTAAACAGGCAGAGAAGAAAAAACCTGTGGCGTGGCTGCACAGAATGGACAACACTGAAGGCATCAAGTCTAACGGCAAAGGGATTGTTTTAATTGATGAATATCGCCCACACCCATTCGGCTTAGTAGGGGTGGATTTTGATGAAAGCTATCCAATTACATCAACGCCTCTCTACACATCAGCACAACAGAAGCCTTGGATTGGGCTAACGGATGAGGAGGTGGAAAAGATTGTTGACGACAACACACAGGACGATCAAGGCTATGATATATGGTGTAGCGTTAAGGGTGTTGCTGAGGGTGTTGAGGCTAAATTAAAGGAGTTGAATAATGAACGAAAATAAAATAATTCTTTCTATTAAAGAAGTTAAACGTATCTACGAACTGATGGAGAAAATCAACGAATCTGACCAGTGGAACAGTGTTGAATTAGTATCAGAATCCTGTTCTGGTATTGGTAGCATTCTTACTGCAACATTTAATGTAACTCACAAAGATGTTGAAGGTTCATTTAAAGTGTCTATCACTGACGAAAGTGATTGGTAATAATGATGCTTGACAACTTTATAAGTTGGCTGTATACTAAAACAATATGGGGGCCAAGATGTCCTGACTATGATCCTGATTGTGTGTGTTGCCGACAATGGGGTATACACGATGATCTATTTGAAAATAAAATTATGAACGAAACACCCAAATCACTACAGCATGATACTGAAACGATCGCAGAGGACAAAATGGGCTGGAGATATGAAGTGAATATTTGGGATGGTCCTGTTGATGGACAATATAACTGGTTGCAGATATATGCAGGTGGAAGTATAATCATGGCAGTATACAATATGTGGTGGGCAAAACGCCATAGTTGGAAATGCATTAAACTGGAGTATCAACCATGAACGAACGAATTAAACTACTTGCTGAGCAGGCTGGCATGACTGTTAATAGTGATTATTCACTATACACAAAAGACTTTACCACATACGGAAAGTTTGTTGAAAAGTTCTCCCAGTTGATTGTGGCGGAATGTCGTGATATGTTTGTAGTTGGTAGCGTTAGTTGGAATCTATTAAATGATAAATTAGAACATTTCGGAGTTGAAGAATGATAACATGGATTTTAGTATATTCGTTTTCAGTACCAAATAATGCGTACTTTAACAAGCCGGTTCTTATGGACCAGTTTACCAGTCAACGGACCTGTGAAATAACACTCGAGTATATCAACAACACATACCTGCAAGCGGGCATCGTTGGTAAGGGTTACTGCTGGGGAGAAGAACGTGGTAATTGAAGTATTAGTAATGCTCTGGGTTGTAAATATTCTTATAGCAATGGTCGAATAGACAACTATTCATCACGCAAACCGGATGTCCTGCAGCATTACAGAGTACAACATTCTGACCACTGAGCCCACCCTTGCTGATTTTGAACAACACATCCTGTATACCCCAATTGACAAGTTATTCAGATTGTGTTATAATTAATACTGTTAATAACAAACAGGACTACTATGTTTAGTATACTCAAATTCTTTTGGTTGGTGAGTCGTTCTTCGTGGAACATCATGAACCCTAACATAAACCCCCTTAGGCATACTCCTGCACACATCAAATACTTTGCCAGCATCATACTGGGCTGTTTTTGGAGTTTGGCGTTTGGTATTTACATTGGTGAATTGCTTACAATTGGTTACAACATGATTGGGCACATTGCCATCATCAGCATGGTGTTTGGTACCTGGGCTGTGTTTCGTTCAGTGGGGAATACGTCTGGTCCGCGTGGCGGCACTGTGCAATGGTTGCGAGCACCAGATCACAGCAGTCGTTGTGACGAGCTTACTGATGAACAGCGACTAGATGCTGCAAATCGTGCTGATAAAATGCTGAGCCGCTAAAACAACATTTGGGAGAAGAACTATGATTGACGAAAGCAATTTGCCCATTGAACAACAGAGTCTGGTATTCCGTCTGAAAAAACGTGCAGAGATCCGTAGACAAATTGCACACCGCAAGAGTGTTGCAGAAGGCAAGACTGATAGACTTGCTGATCTACTAGACGAAGCAGCCAAAGAGATTCTGATATTGCAGTCAACGTTGGCTGAAGCAACCAAGCATACCATTGGAAGGGACAACTTTCAACCATGAACGAACGAATTAAACTACTTGCTGAGCAATGCCAACTCAAATCATACGGCATCAATGGCGAACTGCTTGATGTTGATTTTGATGAGGAAAAGTTCGCCGAGTTGATTGTGGCGGAATGTCGTGATATGTTTGTAGTTGGTAGCGTTAGTTGGAATCTATTGAATGATAAATTAGAACATTTTGGAGTTGAAGAACATGATCAAGCTGCAAGGTAAATTGCCGCGAGAAGTATACGTTGCCTGTAGTGGCGGCGTAGACAGTATGGCGGCTGTTGACTTTCTAAGACGAAACCATGATGTGTTTGTGTTGCACTTTAACCACGGTACTACACACGGTCATAAGGCTCTAGAGTTTGTAGGCAACTATTGTGCAGACAACGACATTAAATTTTTAATGAACGGTCTATATCTAAGTCGCAAAAAGAACGCAGATGAAAGCCAAGAAGAATACTGGCGTTGGATTCGGTATGATTGGTTAGAACGTTGTACTGAGCGACAGGTTATTACAGCACATCATCTAGACGACTGTGTAGAAACTTGGGTGTGGAGCAGCATGCACGGACAAGCTAAGATTATCCCCTACAGTCGTAACGATAGAATCCTGCGTCCGTTTCGCCTCACTCGCAAGCGTGATCTAAAACTTTGGGCAAGTCTAAACAATGTACCCTACATTGAGGATGACAGCAACACAGATGTATGCTACACTCGTAACTATATTAGACATGAGATGATGCCTCATGTATTGCGAGTAAACCCCGGTATTCATAAAACTATTGCAAAGAAAGTTAGAGACGATGAGCAAACCAATCGAACTCAGTCACTCGCAGTGGAACAACCTCTATCAACAACTTTGCCAAGACTATCCCCGCAGTGTAATGTTGATACGCAGTCGTATGCAAGCAAAGTTAGGATTTACTAATCGTGAATATAAAGACTGGGACGACAGCATAGGCAAACGTGGCGACCACAGTAAGAACTGCGTTATGCTGGACTTCTACAGTGAATCAAAACGTACATTCTTTATGATAAAATACAGCGATTGCATCCAAAAAAGAGGTTGACGTGCGTGTATAATATGCTATAATAACTATATAGAAACAAAAGAAATCTACAAATGAAAGCACAAACACCAGCAGAAGGCATTCTTTTAATCAAAGATTGGGGTGCATCGAGGATGTATAAAGCTGTATGTGGCTGCGGCGATGACGATTGCACTCACACAATAGACATCGAAGCAGATGATTGCGCAGTGTCTGTCACGGTTTATACACGGACACGAACTAACTTTTGGTCTATGTCACGGTGGTCACATGTTTGGCAGTTGTTGACTAAAGGTCACGCTGATTTTGAAACTAGTATTGTGTTATCCGAGCAAGCAGCTCTTAACTATGCCGA
>JBDNIA010000252.1:0-3055 GCA_041688525.1 Crocinitomicaceae bacterium
ATTCTTCATATGCAGTAGTAAAAATTGTCTTGAAATTTGGATGCTTAAAATGCTTAAAAATAGTGAAGCCGTTTCCATTGGGCATTTCAATGTCTAAAAACACTATGTCGGGTGTAAAACGATGAACTAACTCGATGGCTTCGTCTACATTTTCCCCAACACCCAAAATATTTATTTCTGGACAAAATTGCGAAATTACCTTCCGCAAACTCTCTCGAGCATGGTCTTCATCATCAATAATTATTGCTGTTATCATCTTTTATTTAATTTCAATTGCAAGTTCCACTTTCGTTCCTACTCCATTTTCTAAATCAGTTTTATCCATTATTGAATATTTAAAACTTCCTTCACCATATAGTGAATTGAGTATTGCAATACGCTCTTTAGAAATTCCTGAAGAAAAGGATTGATGTTTGGGGTTATTCGATTGATCAGTAGTTTGTGAATGCTGAATTCCAACACCATTATCTTCTACAGTGCAGATTAAAAAAATATTCCCTCGATCCAATTTTTCATAAAAATGAATAGACAAAATTCCATTTTCCTTTTTGTGCATTAAGCCATGATTGATGGCGTTTTCAATGATTGGCTGGATTAACATTCCAGGTATTTGTATTGAATGGAGTTCTAACTCTGAATCAATCTTTAATTGAACTTGGAATTTATCTTGAAAACGTAATTTTTCAAATTTCAAATAAAGTTCTAAAAACTCGATTTCTCTTTCTAAAGAGATAAACTTCAGCGAGGAATTATGAAGAATCATACGCATCATTTTGGCAAAATCACCAAAATAAATTCGCGTTTTTTCATTGTCCTTGTTCAATACTAGTTCTTGTATGGCATTTAAAGTGTTGAACATAAAATGAGGATTCATTTGAGCACGTAAATATTTCAATTCTGCTTCAGCAAGCTGAATGAGATTTTATGTTTTTTCACTTGCTGATTTTTGAACTTTCTTTATCTTTCGTTGAATGAAAAAATATAATATAAAAAATAAAACAACTACCTCAAGTGTAATAAACCACCATTTCAAGTAAAAAGGACTTTCTAGAAAAAACTTGTAAGTCAGCATCTCTGAAATTTGACCATTTTGATTTTTTGCCTTAACAAAAAGCACATACTCACCACTTGCTAAATTTGTATACGTTGCAAGTTTTCGTTCCGTATATGGTTCCCAAGTTTTATCATTGCCTTGCAACTTCCAAGAATATTTTATAAAATATGGACTATGATAATCTATAGCCGAAAAAGTAAATTCAAAATTATTTTGATGAGATTTAAAAATGGATAGGGTGGAACTTTGGACAGATTTTATATCCATCCCATTCACTTTCAATTCTGGTAGTGCAAAATTTAATTTTCCTTGTTTGGATTCATATTTTTTTTCAGGAAATTCAAATAAATCCTCACCCACACTAACCAAAATTGAACCATTTTTTAGTTTGCAGATTGCATTTTGAACACAACCGTAACTTTCAATAAATTCACCATTAAGATAATTGGTAATCGAAGTCGGCTTAGAAGAATTATTTAGTTGAATTTTTGAAATACCGTACATTGTCCCTACCCATAAAACATCCGATTCAGCTTCATAAAATGAAGATGAAACAAAATTATTTGTCAATCCTTCTTTCATTGAATATTGTGTCACCCGCCCTTTAGAATAGTTTAATATTCCACCACCATACGTACCGATCCAAATTGCTCCTCTTTTGTCAAGGGACAAAGTAACAAAGTTGTCATATTTTTGCATGTTGGTTTTAATATATTCAATTTTACCCTTTTCAATGTATCCGAATCTAGTCATATTTGCAAACCAAAGTTTACCTTGCTTATCTAAAAGAATATCTTGAGTGAATTGATTTGAAATTTTATAAATTTTAAGTCGACTATCTTCAATATGCACTATTTCATTGAAAGAACTAATCCATAACTCATCTTCACCTGGAGCGATAATCCTGTAAATACAGCCTCCAACTTTTTTAGACTCGAAAACTAATTTCAAAAGACCATTTTTTAAAATAAAAACTTTACCAGAAAATGTCCCGATATATAATTGGTTGTTCTGACATCGAAGGGCAGAAATAAAATCATCAGATCCATGTTGAAAAATTGTATAATTTCTTGTTTTTCCCTCATCGACTTCAACAAGACCATTTAAAGTTCCAAAATAAACTATATTATTTTCCCCACAAACTACAGATGCTACTATGTCATTAACAAGTGCGTAATATTCGGATTTCACAACGTCACTCTTGAACATTTTAATCAATCCCAGTGTGGTTGCCAACCAAATATTTCCTTGATAATCTTCTGTAGCAGATTTCAATTGCACATGAGCGAATAGCTTATGCAAATCAATAAATTGAAATTTTTTATTCTCTGACAAAATCAAATTACCTGTGATTTCCGAAAACAAAAAGCGATTTTTAGTAATTCTTAGAATACTCTCGATTTGCCTACTATTTTGTCTCGAAAGTATCTTGAATTGAGTTCCTTCCTTTTTCACTTTAAATATACCATCATCCGTGCCTACCCAAAAGTAATTCTGAGTAATCTGTGATAAATTGGTAATGTTATACTCCCTTTTTTCATCCTTTAACTTTGTTTCAGTAAACTTTTGATTCTCTAAAATGAAAAAACCTTTTTCAGTGTATAAAAACAATCTTCCAAAGTCGTCGCCATTTATTCTATATACTGAATTTTTCAAATAGTCTAATTGGAAAAAAGTATTAAGCTTAGCGTTGTATTTAAAAACACCATTATAAGTTCCAGCATAAATTCCATTTGAAATTGTTTTATACAAACATGTAACATGTTGATTTTTTAATTCTTTACCCAAAAAAGACACCATTTTTATGGTTTTAAAAACCTCTCTATTGAATATAGAAATACCTTTTCTGGTTCCACAAAACAAATTTCCATCAGCATCTTCTAATACACACTCTACATGTGAATCATTTAAACCATTTGCCTTATTATAATTTATGAATGTTTTTCCATCAAATCGCGTCAATCCATCTGGTCCACAACTCCATACATATCCTTTTGAGTC
>JBDNIA010000253.1:0-4514 GCA_041688525.1 Crocinitomicaceae bacterium
AAATATAGATATTCAATGTTGCTATTTGCCAGGGTCCGTAATGCATCGTCTAGTGTTTCAACAAGCGGCTCACCACCTAGATTAAAACTAGTATTGAACAACATAGGAATACCGGATATGTTATAAAAGTCATTAATCAAACTGTAGTACAACGGATTCTGTTCCTCGGTTACTGTTTGAATTCGACATGTGCCGTCAATATGAATTACGCTAGGTATTCTTTCTTCGATTCCCGGCTGACAATTTACAGCATACATCATTGTAGGGCTTTCTTTCATACCTCTAAGATCAAACCATTCGTGTGCGTGTTCTGCCATAATACTGCCAGCAAATGGGCGAAAGTATTCTCGATGTTTAACACTGTTGACATAGTCCTTGCCATCTAACACACTAGGATCAAATAAGATACTGCGATTGCCTAATGCCCTAGGACCGCTTTCGCTACATCCTTGGAACATTGCTACAATATTTCTATCGCGTAGCAAGTTAACTACATCGGCATTAGTAGATTCGTATACTCCAGTTGCGTTGTATTTTGCGGTGACTGCCAAAATATCTTCTTTAGAATATGTATAACTAGGGCCAAGATACAAGTTATCTACATATGGACGAATTTTAGAATCATTTGTAGTTTGATGATACATTAACAGTGCAGCACCTATACACGTACCGGCATCATTACTGATTGGTTCAACATAGAGATTAATACCTAACTTGTTTAATTCTGTAAGATAAAAATAATTAGCAACACAGTTTAAACCGTACCCACCACTCAGTACTACATTGTTGTTACCGCTAATTTCAACAGCTTTAATAATAAGAGACAATACTTCTTCTTGACTTTGCGTTTGTATAGCATAGGCAAGATCTCGTCTGCTATCTAACAATGTAACATCGTGTTGATCTTCGTAAACGGCGGCAGGTGTAGCAAGTTCCTTATATCGATACTCGTTAATCTTAGCGCCATTTGGATATGTAGGAATAACTAAATTCCTATCCGCCGAACGCCACATTTCTCCACCAGCATCAGTATAAATTGGAGGAATATTTTTATTCTCTTTGCCGTATGGAAATAATCCCATAGTTTTGCCAGCTTCAATTGGTTGCCAGCCGCAGTACTGTGTTACTGCTTCATATGCTTTGGTAATTCCAGCTGTGTCGTCTAGTACTAGTTCAAATACTCCTCGATCTTCGTTATCGTTTCTAGGAACATCCAGCTTGATGCCCCGCCACGGTCCGCGGCCGCCCTGGTGTTTATATAGGGTATTAAATTTAGACGGATATGAACATTCAAAAATAGATTCTAGTTCCCATGTCATTTCAGTTTGACCGTCAATGCTCATTGGAATAAAGGTGCCTGCGCCGTCAACAACAACAGCAGTTGCAGTATCGAATCCTGATCGATAGAATGCACAAGCAGCGTGTAACTTATGGTGAACTTTACTTAAATCTATCACTTGTGGATGATTCTGACTATCTGCCTGACGGTCTATTAATCCTAACTTTCTGGCTAAGCCAGTGTACACATCTTCTCCGCTAAAATCAACACGGCCTGCATCTGATAAAGGTTGAGTATGCGCAATAACTAGATAATCTAATTTATCAGTATACTCTAAAATTTTAATCATAGTAGCAAACGGGCCACCGTCATATTTTTGACGACTTAGCCGTTCTTCTTCCAACGCAAATATAATTTCACCGTCTTTTAATAAACAAACTCCGCCGTTGTGGCCGCGGGTTATTGCTGCAATCCATTGACTCATTGTTTATCCCCGTCAGTGTACGATACTGATAGTGGTTTTAACGATCCGCTACTTGTTGAAAACGCAGGAACTTGTTGTGTACTCGGTGTTGGGCAATAACCAACGTCTTGCTGTTGTGGCGGAACAAATTTGCCTTTAAACTTAGTTGATTTACCTAGGCGTTTTTTAATAGACGCTAATACTTGGTGTACTTGCTCCCTAGATAATTCCATAGCCTCGTCATTTGCACGGTCTAATTCATCTTCCATAGAAATTCTAATAGGACTATAAACTCTATTATCTTTTCCAGCATCGATTATATCAAACTCAGGGCATTCAGGATAAGAAATGTTAACTGGAAATGTTGAGCCAGTTACGATAGTTGCTGTTTTATTAAATGCGCGGGCCAAATGCTGTCCTAAACTATCACAGCCAACAAAGTGATCAGCAATATCAATAATACCAGCCCATACTCGCAAGTCATTTATTTGTAACATTGCTACAGGACTCTTGCCAGTTTCTTTTTCTTCCAATGCGATTGGAAACTCACTCATTAAGATAACTCCATACTCTTTTTTGAGGTCATTGATTATTTCAACAGTGTCTTTAAGATTGAAACTTCGAGAGCTAGGATCTACTACAAACTCTCCTAAGTTTTGAACACTACGTCCAAAAGGTTGAATTACTATAACTTTATCAAAGCCTGTTTTAAATTTAACTTCTTGCACAATATTGTAAGACTGCACTACTTCCATTTTATTCAAAATAATTCTTGGAGCTGGTAAATTACGTACTCCTTGATTGTTAATAATAATATCAAATGCCTGTGCTAGACTACATTTTTGATTATAATATTCCCAAACACGATAGGGTTCAGGAGTAATTAAATCTCTATGCTTTAAGTGTTGCTCAAATAATCCCTTGTGCCAAACATCATAAACTTTGCCGTGCAGCGTTGGATGCCCTTTATAAAAGTCAGTTCCGCCTTCACACACAATTATAAAATCATCAGTTGTTTCTGCTAGTTTTTCAAATGCTGGAATTGAACTAACTACTCTTCCTGCTCCGCCGTTGATAACATATGCTTTAGATCTTGTCAATTTAATCTCCTATTATACTGTATATTATTACGTAACTAAATTATGCAGTATTTATAGTGAGTTAACCTGAGTCAAAAAAAAGTAATCATTAAATGATTACTTTTTAAGTTATTAGTATTATGCAGGGTCGGGTCTTTTTAGTCCGCCATCTTCAATCAACACTGTGTCTGGAGTAAGAGGAAACATGTAATATGCAATACTTGGCGGAACTCCGGCAGCTTCTAACACTCCCGGCAAGTCTCGAAGCCGTTGACGGTATTCTTTCCATACGTCTTTAACATACTGCGGCATGTCTTCTGCAATTTGTGAATCGCTATTAGTTAACATTTTTGTTCGATGGTCTCTATATCTTCCCATGTCATCGGAGTATCTTTATCTAATAATTTTTGTATTGCAGTCCACACTTGTAACGTAGGCAGCCCATCTATAACTTTAACACTGTATCGATTATACACATCTTCCGGAAATAATGGTAAGGCGTATTTAAATTGCGGATATCCTTCAATAATTGGACTATGCGGGTGCGGAATAATTTCTGTACCTCGTGTTTCTTGTACCAACGGGACAATTGGTGCTCGTAATTGACAAATTAATGGATATTCAGTACAGTCAATTTCAAACAAAGTAGCGTCTAGTGGTATTGGTCGTCCGTCCATTAAATCTTCAGCAGTTAGTGGTCCATGAGTTTCTATTCCATCTTCTCCAATTTGGAGATATATTTTGTCTGGACCATCGTAGGTACATGTGCGTGTTTTACCTTCACTTTGTGAGTGATCCACTAAAAAATTGTTTGGAATTGGTAATTGATATGAGATTGAAATTATTGCCATTTTATTTTTCCTTGATATATTAAAAATATGTAATCTTAACTAAGCCGGGTCCGCCCATACCACCTTGGCCGCACCATGCTCCTGCATCACCGCCGCAGAAAGTAGTCATAGCACCGTGGCCGCCGCTGCCGTATGGAACCGTCCAACATCCGCAACGCATAACACAACAAGTTAACTGTGTAGTAACTTCGCCGCCTATAAATGGGGCACCTGTAGAAGTGGTACCGTTGCACCAACATTTGCATATTCCCATACCACTATTATCGAACGTGCCCGGATGATTACCCATAGTAAAGTCTGATCCGTTTGATGTAGGTCCAACACAGCAACTAAATTCTGAGTTACATGCAGTGGACCAGTCAGTGTTTGCACAGCCGCCTGTTCCACCGATGGCGCAGAAATTACTCAAATTAAATCCGGTAACGTAACTAGTACATCCGATGCATCCGTCACATTCAAATCTGCAACAATTTCCGTTGCCTGCTGCACATACTTGATATGTATTTCCAGGAACAGTAACAACCGACTTAGCTGCATAATAGCCGCCGCCTGCACCCTTATAATGATGACATCTATTGCATTGACAAGCACCATTGCCGCCGCCACCGCTGCCCCATGCTTCGATATATAATCTAGTTACTCTAGGCGGAACGACCCAGCTGCACGCTGATCCGGTTGAACATGCACAGGGTGCTCCGTAAAACCATTGTATGTTCCACTCTCCTAGAGCTGTATTATCTATAGCCGATTGCTGGATGGCGCCATCGAGAACGTTGTCAACTGTTAGTTTTTTATAACTTGCATAACTTGCCATCTCTAATCCTATTAAAAATATGTAATCT
>JBDNIA010000254.1:0-9514 GCA_041688525.1 Crocinitomicaceae bacterium
ATTCAGCTGAACATTTCTATCTGCACTGTTGACAGTAAAACTTAACAATTCAATAGGCAGAGGTGTCGGTTTCTGCGTAAAGCAATATGTTGTATTATAAGCTACACCTGTACTAAATCCAATTGCTCCATCCGTAGAAAGCATTCTTCCCTCCAGATTTCCATTTGCTCCCATTGTACATGCTCCGTCGTGTGCAATAACCGTTCCTTTCATAAAAGTAAAAGTTCCCATGGAAGCGGCTCCCTCAGCAATCCAAAAAACATTACATCGTCGCGTTCCATTTCTAAAAATTACTTTTGATTGCGCCGCCACGGAGAATGCTCCGTTGAACCTGAAAATAAATATTGCATCGGGATTATTGTTAGCGTCTAGATTAATAGTTCCAGACAACGATCCAGCACCACCTATAAAGTAAACTCCTGCATTCAGTGTTTCTCCACTTCCAAAAGAGGCTGCGTGAGCTGTATGCGTAATTGGTATATTAATAAGTTGACTATAGGCATTTTCTAAATCTATTTTCGCTTGAGCGGTGGTAGCATCTGCATTGTGAAAAGAGCCATATTTGGTTGAAGTAACAAAACCACTCACTGCGCCATCATCTGAACCGATATCTCCTATAAATCCCGATGTAGCGGCATTGGCTACTGCACCATCACTAGTAAAAAGAGTGAACCCTGCAACACTTCCCAACACATTCACCGCAGAGGCAGGACTGCAATTATCTAAGCAATATATTCCAACACTAATAGGCCCAGCTGGCATATTAGAAATACTTCCAGCTCCAATAGTTATTGCTCCTTCTGAGGAAAAAAGTCTTCCTTCCATATTACAATTTGTGCCGATTGTTAGAGCGCCAGGATGTGCGTATAAAGTTCCTTTAATCGTGCTTGATGCTCCAATAGAGATTGCTCCCTCAGCAATCCAAAAAACATTACACGCTCGTGTCCCATTGATCAAAACAACTGATGAGCCAACTCCTGCTGTGAACGCTCCTTCAAATTTAATTATAAATACGGCATCAGTATTTCCCCCTCCGTCAAGGGTAACGATTCCAGCTAAAGATCCAGCACCTCCTATGGAATAAACTCCCGGGCTTAAAGTTTCTTGATTCCCAAAAACTGTAGAATGCGTATTAGGGTGTGTTACAAAAATATCGCTTAAATGAATATATACCCGAAGTAGATCTATCCTAGCTTGAACAGTTACCGCGTTATCATTATAGATAGTTCCATTAAAAGATGGCGGAGTAAAACCGCTTATTGCACCGTCATTTGAACCAACGTCACCTGTAAACGTCCCTGAATTTGTAGCCGCTCCAGATCCAGTATACGCCTCAAAAGTTGAGAGTAAGCCTAACTCAAGTGTTTGACTAAATATAAAAGATGGTATAAATAAAAGCAGTGTAAGTACTAATGAGCTTTTAAGCTTTTTTCTCATAATGTAACGTTTAATCAACATAAATAGTGGGTAAATCTAATGAAATATACTGATTATCACAACTATATTATGCTTTTACTAAGATAGACAGGTTCTTACTAGACTTGTAAATTGTTCCGAATGCACTGTGCACGGGACTAAAATTGGATGTATTCGCAAAAACTAATTTCTATTTAAACGGCTTCTTTTTGTAGAATTATCGAATAATAAATCGTTTGTTTGGAGGTAACGTGATCTTGAAACTTTAGCTTTAGTGTACTAAACACATTTAATGAATGCGGACTATTATTAGACACCCGTCTAACCGTTCATATTTGAAATCGAGATTGCAATGAATGATTTTGAGCACTTACTCTTCACTTGTAATTATTTGATATGTGCGATTCACATATTTCAGAGTATTCAATTACATGGTATTGACAAAGCCTCTTCTCTCGTGGGTTTCATTAATGACCAATTACAATTTTACTAGTCGCAACCATTTTCCCATCTTGCACCAAATTAACAAAATACAGACCATTTGATAAATCTTCACGATGCATCTTAAATGTTTGCCCTGAAATATTTGTTATTTGTTTTACCTCTCTTCCATAACCGTTATAGACTATCAACGTGGCATTATTTAATTTTTCAGTAGTCTGAAAAGTTGTTTCACCTGAGAATGGGTTTGGATAAATATCGAAGTTCGAAAAATTCGAATTATTAAATCTTACAGAAACTATACTTGAATAGCTCTTTTTACCATCAAAATCTGTTTGTTTTAAACGATAATAGGACGTTCTGCTCAAAGGCGCATCGTCAACTAGAGCATATCTTAAGATTTGAGTACTATTTCCAGCACCATTTATTTGACTAATTGAGGCAAAATTAATGCCATCAGAAGAACGTTCAATATTAAAATAATCGTTATTAATTTCGGACGCTGTACTCCAATTAATCTGAACATTTTTATTTGTAGCTACTGCCGTGAAGCTTAACAGCTCAATCGGCAAAGCGGCAGAGGTAATACATTCAGGATTATTGTAAACTATACCTCCATAAGTATTAACTGCCCCACCAGTTGAAAGTTGTCTGCCTGCAAGAAATGTCCCTGCTCCAGAGTTACATGCTCCCCCATGGGAAAGAAATGTTCCTTTTAGAATTGAGGCAGCTCCTATCGTAACAGCTCCGGTTGCGGAACCGGCGCCACCAACCCAAAATACATTACAACGACGGGCTCCATTAGCAAGAATTATCTTCGATAACGCTGCTACTGAGAATGCGCCTCCAAACTTAAAAACAAATATAGCGTCTGAATTTCCGCCGCCATCGAGTGTTAATGTTCCTGATAAAGATCCTGCACCAGCGTTAAAATAGACACCTGGACTAACTGTTTCGCCGGTTCCAAAAGCAGCCGCATGTGTGGCAGTACTGACCATATTATTTAAACTCTCGTAAGCACTATTAACGTCTAAATTAGCTTGAGCAGTCTGGGGATTTGCTGTGTACATAGACCCTACAACAATGGACGACGTAAAACCACTTACAGAACCAGAATTGGTGCCTATATGACCATTAATTCCGGCCACACTTGTATTTCCCACAGCACCTAAACTAGTAAAAAGACAAAAATCTGATAGAACTCCCAAAATATCAACGGCTGGAGCAGGATTGCAATCCGCTTCACAAAATATTGGAATGGTACTAGCGCATGAGGGTGGAATTACATTACAAGAAGTTCCGGTGGTTATAGCGCCTTCCATAGAAAGCATTCTTCCCTCTAAGGTGGCACCTACTCCTAGACCAACTGCTCCTATCTTTGCAAGTAAAGTTCCTTTGATATTAGCACCTGCTGCCACTGAAATTGCTCCATCAGCAATATAAAAAACATTACAAGATTTTGTTTGGCCCGTAAGGTGAATGATTGTATTCGCACCAACCGTCATTGCACCATTAAATTTAATCACAAAAAAAGCATTAGGATTTCCGCCCCCATCGAGCGTGAGCTCTGACCCTATAGACCCAGCGGCACCAATTGAATACACACCAGGGGTTAAGATTTCATTAGACGCAGCTCCGAAAGCTGGGGCATGAGTGCCAGGATATGTGACAAAAAGGTCATTCAGGTGGATGTATAAACGCAACAAATCCCGTCTGCACTGATCGGTTACGCCATCAGCATTGTATGTAACACCATTAAAGCTTGGTGGTGAACCCAATCCGCTAATTACACCAATATTGGTTCCAGCATCACCTGTGAAAATTGTTCCAGCTCCACTTGTAATTGCTCCCGCACCCGTATAGGCTTCGAAGGAAGAAAGGATACCTAAATTAATAGTTTGGCTAAAGCCTGTAACTTGAAAACATAGGCAAGAGATGGTAAGAGCTAGACTTTTTACTATCTTTATCAACATAAAATTGTATTATTAAAATTGTAATCTGGCAAAGATAAGTATAATTACCGAAGATTCAACTAAATACGTTCGTCAATCAAAAAATGAATAGTTTAACTCTTGATTTCGTTTCATTACCCGATTTTTTTTTATCGACTTCATTAAATCTTTTTTTTATTTCAAAAGTGAGTCCTAGAATGCTTTATTTTAACCAACCAAGAGTTAAATTTTGCTTGTTCACTCTTTCATTTTTCTAAGCTATAGAGTTGGCTGTTTTGATTTAAACACGCTGGTATACTGTAAATTCTAATTAAAGTAATTTCTGTCGAATATAATGGGATTTAGGTAGAAAGATTAGAATTTAAAACGATCATAATTAGCTGTCTAGCAAATTGCTTGTCCGCAGCTAGTAAATAATTCCTTTCGAAAAACACTAAAAAAGAAAAAACTAGGCTGGTTCGATATTGAAATTCTAACAAAAAAACTTATCTTTAGTTCATGACTGAAGATGATAATTGGGTAAGAATTTATACGGGCAGCGATTTTTTAGCCTCACTTTTGAAAGTTGAGTTGGATAATGCCGAGTTTAAAGGGATGATTAGGAGCGATAAAGACGCTGGCCTGCATTCTGGATTTGCTTCTTCGGGATTTGCACAGGTTTATGTTAGAAAAGACCAATTAGACGAAGCAATGAAGTTGACCCAAGCGTTTGAGCAGAAAATGAAGTAAATTAGATTTTTCTCATCCATCAATAAAAGATTGTTGATTACTTCATTTACTTGAAATGAAACCAATTCAAATAGTAGTGAAGCACCAGACAATTTCTTTAAATCATGCACCCGCAACTTAAATTTTAATTGTATACCTTTTTCGCAGGCATTCGTATTCTACAATTTCAAATGATGAGTGAGATATTGATTTATTAAGTGTCTGATTTTTTTGAAAGAACGCACCCCGTTTTCTTTATCACAATGAAAAGTGATATATTGAAAGTCAAGAAGAACTAACCCAGCCAAACATTCATAACAATCTCTTTTCCCGCATATTCATTTACCCTTAACATGAGTAAGGACTTAGATTGTTGGAGTTCGTCGCGCATAACCGAAGAGTTCATATCAATATAAAGAACTTTTTCATGAATGCGCACACTTTTCGTTCGATTGGCAATTGCTTTCCCAATGATTTCTTCCCAATTATTGATTATGTTCATCTCTTCCATTTTTCCATCTAAGCGATAAGCTCTTAAAAATCGATCGACTAAATCTTTCATTGGACCATCCGGCTTCTTTTCTTTCTCACTCATACTTTTTGATTTATTGCCATTTGAGGATTGATAACTTCACCTTCACTTATATCGAAATACTTTATGGGAACATCCACATCAATAAAAATGCGCTCTAATCTATATCGATTGGTATCCGTAACTAAAACTTGTCCAAATGACTGATCCGAAACCAATTGCAGCAAGCGACCAACTCGGTTGTCATCTAATTTATCAAAAATATCATCTAAAAGTAAAATAGGCAAAAGGCCTAAATGTGTTTTGAGCCAATCAAACTGCGCCAAACGCAGCGCAATTAAATAAGACTTTTGCTGACCTTGTGATCCAAATTTTTTAACTGGATGACCTTTAATTGTAAAAACCAAGTCATCTTTGTGCGTACCTCCATTTGTATATTGCGTAAACGCATCTTTTCGCTCGTTAATTTGCAAAAGTTCTTTAAATGATAAATCATTTAATTGCGAACGGTATTCCAAATCAATTTGCTCGGATTCCTCGACAATGAAATTGTATTGTTTTTGAAAAACAGGAATGAACTCTGCTAAGAAAGCTTTTCGAGCGTCGTAAATTCTCATTCCTATTTGCACCAATTGCTCATCCCAAACTTCTATGGATTCTCGGTCAAATAAACCGTGCTCGTACATGTTTTTAAGCAAAGCATTGCGTTGAATGAGCACCTTGCTATAACGTTGCAAGTCCGTCAAATAAACTTTGTTAGATTGCGCGATGATACCGTCCATCCATTTCCGTCGAACTTCGCTGCCATCCCCAATTAAATTTCTATCGTAAGGCGAAATCATTACGCAGGGAAACTGACCAATATGGTCACCTAACCTTTCGTATTCACTTTTGTTGCGTTTAAAAATTTTCTTCGAACCTATTTTCACTGAGCAATGAATATTTACATCTTGACTATCTGTATCAAATATCCCTTGGATAACAAAAAAAGGTTGATCGAAACGGATATTTTGTTTATCTACAGCATTCAAATACGACTTGCAAACAGACAGATAATGAACGGCGTCTAAGATGTTCGTTTTTCCGGAACCGTTGTTTCCTGTAAAGCAATTAATAGAGGGCGAAAACGTCATTTCAGCGTCTTCATAATTCTTAAAATTTACGAGTTGAATCGACTTTAGATACATTGTTGTTAAAGGTAAGGAAAATTGACACTATAGCATCAAAGTGAAAATTAAAATTGATAAATTTAGAGGGTATCTTCACATTTTCTTAAAATTTCAATCTTGACTTTGCTATTTAAATGATTCGGTAATTTTTTCTCAAATACAAAATCTTCAACCTTACTTTTTTCATTCAAAAATCAAAAATTACTAACGCCAACTTTAATGTCTGTTGCGCAGAATCTGACTTTATCGAAATGGGTGATCTTTAAAAGTAATAACTGAAACTGTAGAAAAAATTAAACCATAAAGTTTAGGTAAACACAGATTCAAAAGTAAAACGTAACAGCATCAACTTTATCGAGACTAATCAGAAAGATTTATTGTTGTTTTCCAATCCTCTCCAAAGATTGATAATTACAGTTCAAAACTCAAAAAATACCTATTTTCATTTTTCCATAAACATGACTTATCAACAAAAGTGAACACTTTCTCCACGGTTCAGAGATATACAATAACCTTTTACTTATATTTGCAAACAATGGGTGATTACGTAGTTTCAGCGCGGAAATACAGACCGCAAACTTTCGATACCGTAGTTGGGCAAAAATCCATTACTACCACTTTACGAAGTGCGATTTCTACTGGACATTTGGCTCAAGCTTTTTTATTTTGCGGTTCTCGAGGCGTTGGAAAAACGACAACTGCGCGAATTTTGGCAAAAACCATCAATTGCTTAAATCGGAGTGAACAGATTGAAGCGTGCAACAAATGTGAATCTTGCGTTTCATTTAATGAAAATGCATCTTTGAATATCTATGAAATGGATGGTGCTTCGAACAATTCTGTTGAAGACATTCGAAATTTGATTGATCAAGTTCGCATACCTCCTCAAATTGGTACGCACAAAGTGTATATCATCGATGAAGTCCATATGCTATCTAATCAAGCGTTCAATGCTTTCTTGAAAACATTAGAAGAACCACCAAAGCATGCCATTTTTATTTTGGCAACAACGGAAAAGCACAAAATAATTCCTACGATATTATCTCGCTGTCAAATTTTTGATTTCAATCGAATTAAGCTCAACGACATGGCAGCGCATTTGGCTCAAATCGCGGTGAAAGAAAATATTACTGCTGATCCAGAGGCATTGCATTTAATTGGCCAAAAAGCAGATGGAGCGTTAAGAGATGCCTTGTCTATTTTTGATCAAATCGTGACTTTTGCAGGCAGTAACGTATCCTTCCAACATGTTCTTGACAACCTAAACATTCTGGATTATGACTATTATTTTAGAGTCGTTGATTCAGCTCAAAAAGAAGATATTCCTTCTTGCCTTTTGTTGTTAAACGATATTGTAGAAAAGGGATTTGACCCGCACCATTTTGTTGTTGGATTAGCTGAACATTATAGAAATCTTTTGGTTTGTAAAGACCCAAGAACGGCGAAATTACTAGAAGTTGCCGATAGCGTTCAACATAAATATTTAGAACAATCCAAATTACTCGATACGCTGCTTCTTTTAAGAGCAATAAGTATTTTAAGTAAAGCGGACATTGAATATAAAGCCGCAAAAAGTCCCCGATTACTCGTCGAAATTGCACTTATGCAATTGTGTTCACTGAAAAGTGAGCTCGAAAAAAAAAATCCTTCACTGATCTAGTCACAATTCTTCCGTTCAAAGGTCAAAATTTGCGTGACCTAGCTCCAAAGCCCGTTTCAAAACCAAATGTTAACCAACGAAGCATAATTGAAACACCTGAACCTAAAATAAAAGCTCTAAAAGTTCCCGCTGGTTCGCTTAAAACAACGAATATAAGCATCAAACAAATTATAAAAGACGAACGCGAAAGTAATATTCAAATTCCGGCAGAAGATTTGCCTCACGAATCTTTTTCCATGGATCAATTGAGAATGTTTTGGCGCCAGTATGCCTTTCAAGCAAAAGAACATGCTGAAATCACGCTTTACAATGCCATGGTGAAACGTGAGCCTATTTTAGTCGATGGAAAAATAATTAGAATTGAAGTGGATAATTCAGTTCAAATGGGCTTTATCGCCAACGCGCAACAGAAAATGACTGATTTCTTTAGGTCACATTTGAAAAACTACTCTATTCTGATTGAGTCATTTCAAACAGAAGAGCAAAATGAAGAAGATCAGTACAAATCACCAAAAGAGCAATTTGCCTCACTTGCGAGAAAATATCCGAACTTACACTCGTTTAAATCCGCTTTCAACCTGGATTTTGAGTTTTAAATTTAAAAACTCATTCTCAACTGCAAAGTTACATCAGATTTCGTATTACCCTTGATTTCTTCAGCACCTGAGCCTATACTATCACGATTACGATAAATATTAACAGCGTAACGTGCCCACAAATCAAATTTCCGCAAAAATGACCACCTTACCATTGCGTATGCACGAGTTCCTTTGTAAAAATAAGCTGGGACACTAAACACATACAAAGCGTTAGATTCGAAAGCATACAAGCGCGAATCGTAGGAATCTGTTTCTATAAAAGCATAACGAAATGCTAAATCAACCGGCCAACTTTTTGGTCGAATAAGTAGATCTTGGTAAATTAATAAACCCGATTCGTTTGCCGTACTTTCTCGGTTTAAAGCCGTATATTCTATTCTGCTTTTTAAAATAATTCCATCCGTTACTTTATAAGCAAAATTGATTCTAAAATTGCGCTGACGAACATCTTCGATTGACGTGACCGTACCATCTGAATTTCGACTATTTTTTGCTTTAACTTGCTCTCTGTATCTAAAATAGATTTCCAATTTTTTGTTAGGTCTATAAGTCAGTTGAATTAAAAATTCGTGCCCATCTGAGGGAGCATCAACGACATACCTCATCCATGGAAACGAAAAATAATCAGCGTATGCATTGATTGTCCATGCGCCATTCAGTTTAACCTTGGTACCGATATACAATCCTCTTTCATTCTGCGTATTACTCCCTTCAGCAAAACCGTTATTATATAATGTTTGGTAAGCTTTGTTATAATTGCGGTAAAGTATGCTAACGCTTACATTGGGATCAAGCGCCACCAAAACTCCGTATAATTGGGCAAATTTCTTGCTGTGGGAAGCGTAACTTCCTTCCCCGAAAAAACTAAAGTTTCTATGGACGAAAGAATAATTGGCGCTCGAAGAAACAAAGCTTTTACCTCTAAAGTCAAATTGATTATACGGCTGAATGGCTTTGCTAAATATCTTATCATAACCTTGGTAAACAGATGCAAGTCCAAAAGATATGTTTCTTTTTTGGTAGCGCAAATTTCCACC
>JBDNIA010000255.1:0-4341 GCA_041688525.1 Crocinitomicaceae bacterium
ATACAAGGGGTTCTGTTTTGAAAAAGTGTCATCTTCTTCCTGAAAGTCAATAGAATCAACCTACGATTTCGATTTTTAAATTATTTAGGACGCTATTGATATTTTCTCTATGTCGTTCATTTTTTTTGAAATTGTATACAATGTATTCGCAGTGTAGGTAACGAGAAAGTTACGATTTTTTCAAACTCGAGCTAGCCAACTCGTTGTATTTTGTTTTTGTCCAAAATAAAATCATTGTTTTGCCACTCATTAAAATAGAACTGACTCTTTATTGTCGGCTTTTCTATGGCTGATGAAATATAAATGTAGTTACAAAGGATATTGACTCGCTTATATCCTTTGTTGCTCTCAGAATTTGCTCGAACGTTAGTAAGCTGGAAATAAAATGAATTGTTTTCCTAGGGTGAGTAGCAAATCCGCGACCCTGAGAATAAGATGCTTCTCTGAATGAAATACGTCAATAGTTCACAACAGTTTAATTCATGTTTACAGAGCTTTGGCAGGATCTATTTCTTCAATTTTACTTTCGGAAGTACTTTTTTGAGGAACTTGGAGATCATCAATCGGACTTTGGAAACTAAATCTTTCTCAAATTGGCGCACATTATTTTTTATGCTTTTTTCAAGATGATTTGATTTTTGTATTTTTTGTTTATCAGAACCAAAATACTTGTCAATCTTTGATTTTAAGAATCGATTCTTACATCTGAAAGCAGGAAAATAAAATGGAGGAATTTAATCTAGAAGTCGTGTTGAGGTATTATTATAATTTAATACATAAATAACAGGAATAGATAAAAGGGATTACCTACCTTATCAAAATTAGAAACAGATATATGATTGCCGAAATAAAAGTAAATAAGCCAGAACCGATTATAGTTCTTGAAGAGCTAAATTCATATAATTCGAGGTCAGACCTTGAATCAACAATCCAAGGTTTGCGAATGGGTAAATCGATATCAATCAATGGGTTTTATAACGAAGGTCTTTCCTTGTTGAAAGGAATACACAGATTCCTTCGATTAAGCTTGCCAAATAAATCGTTTTTAGAACAGCGTGAATTTCGCGCGGAATACCATAAACTTTCCAATTTAATTTTAATAGAGATTGTAGATCAAAAAATATCTGCAAGAAAATCGCCTAACATTGGTTGGCTAGCAAAGTTTTATCCAGAAAATAGTCGTTTCTATTTGACTCTTCCTCAAGTACAAGGATTGAATAGTTCATGGCAATGGTATAAAAATGGCATTTCTATTCCTGTTCTGCGCAACAAAATCCACCCATTTTACGGAATCTATTTCCCCACGCGTTTTGAGCATTTGCTACTTTTTGATAATTGGATGCAACGCTACGAAGGAGTGAAAAAGACAGGTATAGATGTTGGTGTAGGTTGTGGTGTTTTATCTTTGCTAATGGTGCAACACGGATTCCAGAAAGTATATGCAACGGATATAAACCCCAATGCTATTGTAGGATTGAAAGAATTTATGGGAACAACAAAACTGTCTCGAAAGATTGAGTTAGATTTTGGAAACCTCTTTGGCAAGTGGGAAATACCGACAGAACTGATTGTGTTTAATCCGCCTTGGTTACCAAAAAAACATGATTTAAGCAGTATTGACGATGCGATTTATTACGGTGAAACCCTATTTTCTGAATTTTTTATTGAAGCAAAAAAAAGACTCTTACCTGAAGGTAAGCTTGTCCTGATCTTCTCCAATTTAGCACGAATAACGAATGTAACAGATGAACACCCAATAGAAAAAGAATTAGCAGAAGGTAAAAGGTTTCAATTGGAAAAGTGTTATAAAAAAACGGTACAAGTATCTTCTGCGAAAACAAGAAGAGATCAGTATTGGCGTTCTGAAGAAGAAGTAGAGCTCTGGATTTTGACTAATATTTAGAAGCGATTTTTTCAAAAGATTAGTATTCAGGGTTATAAAACAAGCCGTTAAAAGAATTAGAATGTGTGTTTACCGTAATTCACGGTGATAATTCTTTTGATTTAGGTTGAATAAGTTGATCATCTATTTCTCTTCTCAAAGAATCGTAAATTGTTTTTTATTTGCTGTAAGAGTTTTAAGTTTTCAATTTTATCGCAAGAGATGCGAATATTTTTCATTCTTACCGTCCTAAAACTCGATTTAATATTCAAACGTTTCCATAAACTTCGTTGTAAAGTTTCCATTGTTGAAGTCTTCATTTTCCATTAATTTCTGATGAAAAGGAATCGTCGTTTTTACACCTTCAATAATGTACTCACCTAAGGCGCGTTTCATTTTTAAAATCGCTTCTTCACGTGTTCTAGCTACAACAATTAATTTTGAAATCATTGAATCGTAGTAAGGTGGAATTGTATATCCAGCGTGCACATGTGAATCGATACGCACACCGTGTCCACCTGGACAGTGATAATCAGTTATTTTTCCTGGTGATGGACGGAAATCGTAATCAGGATCTTCCGCGTTAATACGACATTGGAGAGCGTGCATTTGTGGATAATAGTTCTTTCCTGAAATTTTTTCGCCGGCTGCCAATTTAATTTGTTCTTTAATCAAGTCAAAATTGATAACTTCCTCAGTAATAGTGTGTTCCACTTGGATACGTGTATTCATTTCCATGAAGTAGAAGTTCCGGTGTTTGTCAACTAGAAATTCTACCGTTCCAACTCCTTCGTAACTTACAGCTTTGGCAGCTTGAATAGCTGCTTCACCCATTTTCTCACGCAATTCGTCGGTCATAAATGGAGAAGGAGTTTCTTCAACCAATTTTTGGTGACGTCTTTGTATTGAGCAATCTCTTTCTGAAAGGTGACATGCGTTTCCGAATTTATCTCCGGCGATTTGAATTTCGATATGACGTGGTTCTTCGATGTATTTTTCCATGTACAAACCATCGTTTCCAAAAGCAGCAGCTGATTCTTGACGCGCAGAATCCCAAAGTGCTTCTAGATCTTTTTCTTTCCAAACAATTCTCATTCCTTTTCCACCACCGCCAGCAGTGGCTTTCATGATGACAGGATATTTGATTTCTTTCGCTTGTTTTTTCGCGTCTGCGACGTCCTTTAACAATCCTACTGAACCAGGAATACACGGTACGCCAGCTTTGATCATCGTCGCCTTGGCATTGGCTTTATCGCCCATTCCTGCAATTTGATCAGGAGTTGCACCAATAAATTTTATACCGTGTTCTTGACAAACTTTAGAGAACTTTTCATTTTCAGAAAGAAATCCATAACCCGGATGTATAGCATCAGCATTTGTGATTTCTGCCGCTGCTATTATGTTTGCAATAGATAAATATGATTTCGAGCTTTGAGGTGGTCCGATACAAACGGCCTCATCAGCAAAGCGAACCGGCAAGCTGTCTTTGTCTGCCGTAGAATAAACAGCAACAGTTTTGATGCCCATTTCCTTGCACGTGCGAATGACACGCAAGGCTACTTCTCCTCTATTGGCAATCAATATTTTTTTAAACATGCCTTACTTTTTTAATTTTCGAATGGATTTTTATTTTTTGTTGCAGTCTTATGCAGGCTCAACTAAGAACAAAGGCTGATCATATTCTACTGGTGAAGCATCGTCAACTAAAACTTTGACAATTTTTCCACTGATTTCAGCTTCAATCTCATTGAATAATTTCATTGCTTCAATAATACACACTGTTTGTCCAGGTGAAATGCTGTCGCCAACATTAACGAATAGATCTTTATCAGGACCTGCAGAACGGTAAAATGTACCAATCATTGGAGATTTCACAGTTATTAAATTTGCGTTTTGCGCTACTGCCGCAACCGCAACTGGTGGAGCCGCAACTGGAGCTGGAGCTGCTGCTATTTGAGGAGCTGGCGCTTGCATGTAGATAGGTTGCGCATCAACTCCTTTTTGTTTAATTTCAGATTTGATAATAATCTTAAAATCCTTCTTTTCGATTTCTACCTCGCTAACTTGCGTTTTTGATACAAATTTGATGAGATCTTGTATTTCTTGAATATTCATTGTTGAAATTGTTTAAAGCCTTTAAATGTAATAATAATTATCTTTCTAGTAAGCCCATTTTAAATAAATAGCGCCCCAAGTAAATCCACCACCAAAGGCAGAGAGTATTATATTGTCACCTTTTTTTAACTGTGATTCGTAGTCCCACAAACAAAGCGGTAAAGTACCTGCTGTAGTGTTCCCGTATTTTTGAATGTTGATCATTACTTTTTCAGGAGGAAGTCCCATTCGGTTTGCAGTAGCGTCAATTATGCGCAAATTGGCTTGGTGCGGAACCAACCAATTAACGTCATCACTGGTTAACTTATTTTTCTCCATGATAGCCGCTGAAACGTCTGCCATAT
>JBDNIA010000033.1:0-3969 GCA_041688525.1 Crocinitomicaceae bacterium
GATTGGTAACGATTCCTTTCAGAATACCATCTTTATCAACAACAGGAATACCGCCAATGCTGTGTTCTTTCATTATCGCTAATGCATCTGATACAAATGCATTTTGAGGCAAAGTTATTGGATCGATGATCATTCCACTTTCAGAACGTTTTACCTTCCTAACTTCCATCGCCTGATTTTCGATGGTCATATTTTTGTGAATTATACCTAGACCACCTTGTTGAGCAATTGCAATTGCCAATTTGGATTCGGTCACCGTATCCATTGCAGCCGATATAATAGGCGTATTTACAGATATTTTTTTTGTTAATCGGCTTACAAGATTAACATCTCGAGGAAGCACCTCTGAAAAGGCTGGTACGAGGAGAACATCGTCGTAAGTTAGGCCTTCTCGAATGGAACTAATATTAGATAATGACATGGAATCTATTTATAAATAAATTCTGACAAATTTAATACTATTTTTCCAGAAGTGAGTTACATTAACGTTTGTTTGTATCTTTATTAAAGAATTAATCCCATTTTTGTAAATAAAAATCTGATTTCTTGAAGAATTTCACCTCATACACCAGTAAACATTTCACCCTTTTGTTAATTCTGACTAGCATGACTTTCATTTGCTTTAAAAGTTCGGCACAGAAAAATGATAGTTTAATTCAGCTTTCAGGAGTTGTGGTTTCAGAAGATGATCTGGAAGCTTTACCCTATACAACCGTGTTTGACAAAACAAATAGAAGAGGTGTGATTGCTGACTATTATGGTTATTTTTCTTTAGTCGTTTTGCCGGGTGATACTTTGCACTTTTCTTTTTATGGTCATAAAACTTCTTCTTTTATTGTTCCTGATACTTTGAAAGATAATCGCTACAGTATTATTCATATGATGCAGAAAGACACTATAAATCTGCCTCAAGTAGATGTTTATCCTTGGCCATCACGAGAGGATTTTGCGCGTGCATTTGTCGAAATGGAACCTTACGATGACGCCCTAAGAAGAGCGCAACGTGAACTTTCCGGTGAAAGCTTGGCCTTCGCTGCAGCTCGATTGCAAGTTGATGCAGGTCTCGCTCAAAGTTATGCGTCTAATCAAAGGAATACTAGGCTGTATACAATGGGGCAACTTCCAGTAACTAATTTATTCAATCCTTATTCTTGGGCAAAATTTATTTCGGACTGGAAAAATGGGGATTTAAAAAGGCAATAAAGAACATAATTCTTTCCTATGCGGGATAGCATAAAGAATATTTTTCCACTGGACTAGCCAATGCAGAGATATTCAAATTGTCTGAAGCTTTCGATAAATCAATTATTTCTCCAGATTTCATTTTAAGATTGATATTTTCTTTGCCATGATTGTATGCACTGTTTGTCAATTTTTGAGAGTAGACGTAATAGGCGGAGTCTTCAAAACTGATTTGCCATTTTCGAACTAACTCATATCTTTCATGAAGAATTCTTTCTTCCTTAAATGGCTCTTTTGAAATCTCTATTTTTAATAAATCTCTATTTACCAATCTTCTCGCTAGGTCGGATAGAATTAAATCTGGGTTCTGTTTCCAAACTTTAATCGCTCCAAGGATATCAAAATCATCTAAATTGGCAAAATGATCTAAAGCTTCTTTGTTGTTTTTAAAATCAGAAAGTCCAACTTTATTTCTTAGGAAATACTGCAAAGACGGACTTGCAAAAACATCTTGACCAGATTCAACCAAAAGTTTCGCTCTTCTTAGCAACTGGATAAGCATTAACTCGGCTGAAACGACTGTTTTATGTAAATAAACTTGCCAATACATAAGTCGGCGGGCAACGATAAATTTTTCAACAGAATAAATCCCTTTTTCCTCTAAAACCAATTGTCCCTGATGAACATTGAGCATTTCGATGATTCTTTCACTGCCAATTATGCCTTCGCTGACACCAGTGTAAAAACTATCTCTGTTTAAATAGTCCAATCGATCCATATCCAATTGGCTTGAAACCAGCTGATGAAGGAATGGTTTTTTATAATTATTTTGAAAAATTGATAAGCTCAATTCTAATTCTCCCGGAAAATCTTTGTTTAGGGCATCGATGAATAGACTTGAAATCTCTTCGTGACTCACACCGTTAACAATATCATATTCTAATGTATGAGAAAATGGCCCATGACCAATGTCATGTAATAAAATAGCACACAAAACTGCGTGTTCCTCTTCAGCAGTAATTTCATGACCTTTCCTCCGTATTACTTGAATAGCATTACTCATTAAGTGCATGGCGCCTAGCGCATGGTGAAAACGAGTGTGCAATGCTCCTGGATAAACTAGTTGTGTTAAACCCAATTGATTTATCCTTCTTAGTATTTGAAAATACGGATGTTGTATAATATCGAAAATTATTTCATTAGGAATTGAAATAAAACCGTAGACAGGGTCGTTAAATATTTTCTTTTTGTTATTTCGGCTGAGATTCGGTCGCAAATGAATAATTTTATCGTTACATTCATCAAAAGTAAAAAATAAACTAGTATGCAAGTTAAAATCCTTTGGGCAGATGATGAAATTGATATGTTAAAACCCCACATTCTATTTCTTGAAGGGAAAGGATATACAGTTTCAACGGCCAATAATGGTGCTGATGCAGTGGAAATGAATAAAGCTGATAATTTTGATATTATTTTCTTAGATGAAAATATGCCCGGAATATCCGGCTTAGAGGCTCTTTCCCGAATTAAGGAAGAGAAGCCATCTATTCCGGTTGTAATGATTACAAAAAGTGAGGAAGAACATATCATGGAAGAGGCCATCGGTAAAAAAATTGCCGATTACCTTATAAAGCCCGTAAACCCAAATCAAATTTTACTGACAATTAAGAAGAATTTGGATAAGAGCAAATTGGTTTCTCAAACTACAAATGCCAATTATCAGCAAGAATTCCGACAATTGGGGATGCAGCTCAACAGCCGAATGGATGCTGAGGAATGGAAAGAGATGTATCAGAAATTGGTATACTGGGAACTAGAATTGGAGGAAATTGAGGATGCAGGAATGAGAGAAATTCTTACCATGCAAAAGAAAGAAGCTAATACGCAATTCACGCGCTTAATTGAAGATAATTATGAAGATTGGATTGCTGGAGATGAAAATGCGCCTTTATTTTTACACCAAGTTTTTAAAGAAAATATAGCACCTATTGTAAAAGACGAAAAAGTATGTTTGTTGGTAATTGATAATTTGCGTTTCGATCAATGGAAGGTTTTGAAGCCGATAATTGAAAAACAATTCCGTGTTGCACGAGAAGAAATTATTTATTCGATTTTACCAACGGCCACTCAATACGCAAGAAATGCATTTTTCGCCGGATTAATGCCTTCTGATATTGCGTCGAAATATCCGAAATATTGGATAGGCGAGGATGAAGAAGGGAGCAAAAACAAATTTGAACAAGAGTTAATGGAAACCCAATTAACGAGATTGGGAATTAATATTAAATGGAGTTACAATAAAATTACAAATTACGAAGCGGGTAAAAAGTTGGCTGAATCTTTTCATCAATTAAAAGAAAATCAACTTAATGTTGTTGTTTACAACTTCGTCGATATGCTTTCTCATGCACGCACGGAAAGTGAAATGATTCGCGAGTTGGCCGATGATGAAGCCGCCTACCGTTCATTAACACTTTCTTGGTTCGAACATTCTCCATTGCAAGAAATAATTAAAAAAGTCGCTGAATCAAAAACAAAATTAATAATCACTACTGATCACGGAACTGTTCGAGTTGCTAACCCTGTGAAAATTGTAGGTGAACGAAGCACCAATACAAACTTGCGTTATAAAGTTGGTCGTAATCTTTCTTACAACAAAAAGGAAGTTTTTTCGGCTCAGCCAAAAGATGTGCGCCTTCCATCAACAAAAATGTCGAGTGAGTACGTTTTTGCTCAAGAAAATGATTTCTTTGTTTACCCAAACAATTACAATCACTTTGTAAAATA
>JBDNIA010000256.1:0-2546 GCA_041688525.1 Crocinitomicaceae bacterium
AATCAATTCCATCAAAATTACCGCTACTCATCATCAAAAGAACAGAATTATTCCAGTTTTGCGCGCGTATGAAGGCCAGAACTTCTTCGGTTTGTTTGAGCACTTGAACTTTTCCCCCAAAATTGGTTTCCACTTCAGTTTTCGCTAAAGCAGGCAATTTTTTGTGTTCCACCACATGATCGCTGTAATAAACAACGGCGGTGTCGGCTTTATCCATAGTATTTTTGTATAAGGGCAAAAATTCTTTGTTCAAGGACGAGAAAGTATGCAATTCCATTAAGGCCACAACTTTTCTATCTACAAATTGCTCTTTTACAGCGTTAATTGTGGCTTTCAATTTACTTGGAGAATGAGCAAAATCTTTGAAAAGGATGAAATTCCCTTTCTCGGTTACTTTCTGTAATCGCTTGCCTGCGCCCGTGAAGGTTTGTGCAGCTGTAAAGAATTGTTTTGTACTTACCCCAACTTGTTCCGCTAAACGCATCGCTCCGACAAGATTTTGTAAGTTGTGCGCACCAAAAATCTTCAAAGGATATTTTTCACCGTCCCAAAAGAGAATTGTTCCTTCATCTGTCAATTCATATTCGGGAACATCGTAAGGAACTGTCGTAATTTCAGAAGCGTACTTCTCCCCTAGTTTCTTCACTTCTGGATCGTTATTAGCGTAGGTTAAGAAACCATTTTTAGAAATTTGTTGACAGAAAATATTAAATTGTTCCGTATAATTTTCCCAAGTTGGAAACACGTTGATGTGATCCCAAGCAATACCGCTTATCAAAGCCACATCTGGATGATACAAATGAAATTTTGGTCGTCTGTCAATTGGCGAACTCAAATATTCATCGCCTTCTAAGACCATAATTTCTGCATCTTCCGTGATTTTTACCATACAATCGTAGCCTTCCAATTGCGCCCCCACCATGTAATCGACATTCATACCCAATTCTTTGAAAACGTGCAAAATCATCGAAGTTATCGTCGTTTTTCCATGACTTCCGCCAATAACCAAGCGTTTTTTGTCTTTGCTTTGTTCGTACAGATATTCTGGATACGAGAAAATCAGCAAATTCAATTCTTTCGCTTTCAATAATTCTGGATTATCTTCTCTGGCGTGCATACCGAGTATAACAGCATCCAAATCTGCCGTAATTAAATCTGTATTCCAGCCGATATGTTCCGGCAAGATTCCGTCTTTCGCCAAGCGTGCTTTCGAAGGTTCAAAAATTTCGTCATCCGAACCTGTGACTTCCATTCCTTTTCGTTTCAAGGCGATGGCTAAATTGTGCATGGCACTTCCGCCTATTGATATAAAGTGGACGTTCATTCTTCTATCGTTTTTCTATTTTTCCACCAATCGTACATATCCACTAAAACGGGTATGATAAAGAAAGTACATCCAAGGTCTAAAATCCAATGGTAGAAGTTTTCGTTTAGTGAATTGGCGAATAAAACAGGAAGTGCAATACTCACCAAAGCGATGTAGTATAGCCAATCCCACCAATTTATTGTTTTATAAATCAATCGTTTAAAGAAGTGTAGCGCGATATAAATAATCACCAATACCATGATGGAAACAGATACTTGCTTGATGGCGGAAAATTGTTCGGTTTGCCAATAATTTAAACCTAATATCAGACCAAGAATTAGCATGGCGATATTGAAAATCATTCGTACTGTTCTTCGGTTCATTCTTTTTTGTGGTGAAGATATGGAAATCACTTCGCCAAAAAAGGAAGAAGTTTGCAAATTTGCAAACAAGCGGATGCGGAAAACTGCAAGCTTAGTGTT
The DNA here is from genome assembly GCA_041688525.1 of Crocinitomicaceae bacterium. Taxonomy (GTDB): domain Bacteria; phylum Bacteroidota; class Bacteroidia; order Flavobacteriales_D; family Crocinitomicaceae; genus UBA2040. Next base: position 1,789 of record JBDNIA010000256.1, read on the forward strand.
AGGACGGTATGATCAAAATGAAGCATCCATTTCAATTCTCAAGAAGGTCTTCCAAAATCGACATGTTTTCTATAAGTACAATATGAACGCGTCTTACGTCACTGTATTTATTTGTTTAATCTCGTTTTTTTTTGTTCAGCAGCAAGTCTTATTTTCTTGAATTGGCGGACAAGCGACCGTTCCAAAGGAGCAATAAACACAACAGTGGCCTTGGTTTGGTTTTAATATATTTTTACAATTTTCGCATTCGTAAAAATACTGACAGGAATCTAGAGGCATATCTTCAACTTTTTTATATCCACAACTTGGACAAGTAATTTCTGATTTTAATTGGATTTCCATTCTTTATCGTTTTTGCTTATTGCTTTGTATCCTGCTGAATTGATTGCCTTCTCGATTTGCGTTTTATTGGTTTTCGTTCCATCAAATTCAATAATTGCGCTCCCATTTTCGTAAGACGTATTTGAGTTTACAATTCCGTTGAGTTTATTTACTTCATGGTTGATGTGTTCTTCGCAACTCGCGCAAGTCATTCCGCTGATTTCAAATTCAATTGTTTTACTATCCGATTTATCAAGTACGATTATTTGCGTACTATTTTTGGTGTAAAAAATGCGCGAATAGTAAGGGAAGGCCAACATAATAATTACAAATGCAGTTACAATTGCTAAAAAGGATTTTGAGTGCAGAAACTTTGGCTTTTCATCCGTCTCACATTCGCAATCAATAGCCTTTTGTGGTTTTAGTTTTTGATACCA
>JBDNIA010000257.1:0-5223 GCA_041688525.1 Crocinitomicaceae bacterium
TAATATGATCCAACCAGTCCGAGCCACTGATCTATTGATAGCACCCCCGGGTATGCCTGACCCCCGATTTCGCGATGCTGTAATGATGTTGACCCACGTGAATAATCAGGGTAGCTTTGCACTCTGCGTCAATAGAGCTACAGAATATACCCTTAATGATGTTGTTGATAATATTGACGACATCAATCTGCCCGAGCACATGCCCAACGTGCCTGTCTACTGGGGAGGCCCTATGGGTACTACCAGCATATGGATGATACACTCTACAGACTGGCAGGGTGACCGTACTGTACAGTTAACAGATCAGTGGGCCATGACCAGCAATGTAGAGATGTTCCACTGTATAGCCAACGGCGACCACCCCCAACAGTTTCGCATGGTAATGGGCTATGCTTCATGGGGCCCCAATCAACTACAAGCAGAGTTGAAAGGCCTAGGGCCATGGCGCAAAGAGAACTCTTGGCTAGTGGCCCACAACCTAGGGCCTGATTGGCTATTAGAACAGGCCCCTGAGGACCTGTGGACTAACGTGGTTACTCTTAGTTCGAACCAAGCGGTCGATAGTTGGTTTTAAAGCGCTCCATGACAGTTTGACAGTGGATGCAAAACTGCACCCCCGGTATTGCCACTTGTCGAGCCTTGGGAATTTCTTCCCCACACTCTGCACACTCTTCTAAACTAGGCCGTTGACGTTGCGCAGCCAATTGAGCCCTTAGGCCGTCTACAGCGTTCATAGTGGCAATCAAGCTGTTGATCTGTGCTACTTCAGCTTCTTCTTCGTTGTTGTATTCGAATTCATTTTCCTGCATATTCACTCCTTGTCTGATGTTTTAATAGTGTTAAACATTTCGTTTCTATAGACCTTGTACTTATTCCAACTGTCCTTAAACATGGACCAAGCCATATGGGTCAGCCAGCCAAACAACAGGGCAGCAGGCACTGCCAGTAGATAGGGTCGAACATCCGGGTGGGCAACGACACTGGCACCTGCAAACGCAGCCCCTAATAGATATAGCTTTTGCCACCTGGCCATTCTAGTCCATACCCACTTGATCCATCCTGTGAATTCTTTCATTTTCCACCCTTTAGTATCATCATGGTTAATTCAGGAGTTTCATCTAAGAAAACAGCCAGTCGTCCTCTGTCCACTTTAAACCTATCACCTAGTCCGTTTGCCTGGGCAATTTTAACTAAACTTGTAGTTCTTTCTTTCCGAGATGTAATGCCAAACACATAATCATGCCAGCGGGCAGCCCGCAGGTGCTGGTGAAGCTCATCAAACCAAGGCTGATCCATTACATAGCTCAATAGATAAGCAGGGCAGTTGTCTGCCAACGGAAACACTTTCATATTAGATCTTTTCACCTGCTTTAAAGCCACGGAAGCGTAGGAATCTAGGAAAGCGTAGAGAATATGTGTCTTCGCTGTCTTGGCTTTGACTGGTTGCATCTGCACGGACTTCCACAACCTGTGCAACTAGCGCATCCTTGGCGGCCCAATACTCTGCTCGTTGCTCGTCTGTAAAGCCCGAGCCCACGTTGACTACGATCCTCTTACCATCATCTACTCCCTCGCATACAATAGCTCCCAGCTTGCCCACATTGCGACCAGTACCCTCTTCCACACGGGTAACAGTTAGGCTCACTTCGATAAAGGGCTTGATCTTCAACCATGCCACACTACGTTTGCACTCGTATACAGCGTCGGGATCTTTGACCATAACGCCCTCGTAGCCTTCAGCAATCATGGCCTTCATGTAGTCTTTGAACTCAATCTCTTCGATCATGCTGTCTAGGTTAAACTGTTTTTGCGGAACAATAGTGATGATACCGCTGTCGTTAAAGATGTTTTCAAAGCCCTTAAGGAACGCACTACGTCGACGTTGACCCATAGTGCTCTTGCCCTGTTTGAACTCTACCAAGGGCACAATATCAAACAAGTTCAACACAGCATCCGATGCAGCCACATTGTCTTTGCGATGTACCTGCTTCATTAGTTCATTAAAGCTGCCGCTCATGATCTCACCGTCCAACACATAGCTACGGCCAAACTCTTCAATAAAGCCAGCTAGGTAATCAGTAACGTGACTGAAGTTCTCCAGCACCTTGCCATTGCGAGTGTACTGCACCACAGTTTTGTTTTCGTAGTCGATCACAGTTAGACAGCGAACACCATCCAGCTTCTTCTCTACCAGCTTAGTGCCAGTGAGCTTGCTATCGTGATTGGCAGCATCGTGTGCCAGCTGGCATTCAAATACAGGAACTGAGTACTCGGGCTTCTTCAGCTTCTTGGCAACCTTGTTCACTGTCTTTTCGCTAAAGCCAGCTCGCATATCTTTGATAAGAATTCGACGGTAAAATTGGTTCCATTGCCGCTGGGTGGCAACACCCATTGCCAATTCGATGGCATCGCGAGCAGCGTGACCTGTAAGCTCACGACGGTACAGAGCCTCTGCTAGTTCTTTAAAGTTCAGCCAGCTGAGTCCTTGTCCGTTATTCTCTACTTTCTCTGGAACCTGTTTTACACCAAAAGTGTAGAGGTTATCCAAGCACATACGAATACCTTCAAAGAACTCATCTAGGCCCTCCTCCATCGCGCTTTCAAGAATGCCTTCTTTGTTGAGTCTACTGGGGTGTATTTCTAGCTGTCCAATAATGTATTCTGGTTGTGTACGCATCTGGGTTCCTATTTGTTTACAGTGTGTATATTATAGCACCATAGGAGCAGATTGTCAACTAATTTCTATTCAAAGTCGAAAAGATTGGAAAGTAACTGCTCTTTTTTCTGTTCCTTGACCTCATCATCGTATGGATGACTAAGATCAAATCTATAGTGGTAACGCAGTGCATCAGCACACACGATATTCTGTTCCACAATTGGGCGAAGATGTTCCTGTCCGCAGATCAATCGTTCACGACAGAGATCTACGTTATCCTGCATCATGTCAACGCCGTAGGTAGTACTCAGAGCCTGTTCAAAAGTTGAGCCGTTCTCCATCTTACGGATCAGGACCTCACCAAGGAACTGTCCGTCACCACAACTATTGTCTAGGAATGTTTTGGTTGAGTCCTGGAACTGCCCAATCGAGATCTGCTCTAGGATTTCTTGTACAAGAGGTGTAGGAGTAAAGACCTCACCTGTGGCCTTTACCCTAGAGCGATCTCTATCCACACCGCTCATGTAGGAACGGTTACGGATGTGATCGATTACTTCATTTAACATTGGCTTCAACATAGTCAATCTCGTCTTGTGTAAGGCCGAAGTGTTGGTATAACATTGTATCAGTCCATGTATTGATACGTAACATCGGTAGTTTTCGAATATGCTCATTAAAGCCGTTTGTTTTGTTTGCCTGCATATACCAAACATACAACTTTGAAGTTAAAACTGTCATAATATTAATGCACTCTTGTTCTGTATTACAGGCGATCCCAGTCGCTAACTGTCCTATTCCTAGTGAGTCACTATGCAACATATACTTTGTAGGATTTTTATAATCATAATAATAGCCGCTTCGATTTATAATTACTTTCCAACCTTTTTTGATGTCTGTAGGCAATGCCCATTTTCTCTGAGAACCAGACCAAAAAACTTCAGTTGTGTGGTTTAGTGTTGGTAAGTCTGACACTACTTTATTTGCTAATAGATCGACCGTGTTTCTATCTCCACCAAAATCTGTATAAAATTTAAGTTTAGGAACACTAGTGCTAATAATTTTATTTGTTATAGTTAGAATCATTAATTCAGTTTGATCCAACGGAATAACTTTTCCATTCCAACTAACATAGTGTACGATGTTATCACGAGCTATCTTTGTACTTCCCGAATATTTGGCATTTTGCCATATCCAAGATCCGATATCTTCTCCTATCATCGGAAAATGTATTTTTTGAATAGATAAATTAGCACTGATTAAATTGCCAGAATTAAGTGCCAGTGCTACAGGCTTAAATTTTTGAGAGTCTGATTTATAAAACCATCCAGTTGGAGTTATATAGGCAACATACCCGTCTTGTTTAATAACATTAATAGATTGTTTCACAAAATCTGGCCAGAGTTTATGAGAACTGCCGTCATTTCTCTGATAAGGTGGATTGCCCACCACAACATCAAATTTCATAGTATTATCCAATTTAAAAAAGTTCTCGTAGGGCTTACGCTCGTACTGGCCTACAAGATTATGCTTATTTACTGCAAAGCGAATGTGGAGATGGCTTTCTTCGAAGCCAAACACACGACTGCGGATATTGGCATCACTGTGCCCGGCAGTGCGTAGGCGCTGTTCGATGGCTCGCACAAACTGACCTCCACCGATGGCAGGGTCTAAAAAAGTAGTGGATGTACTGGTCCAAATGCCTGCAGGCAGTTGATCAAGGATCTCTACTACCAACGGCTCGATCTCAAACTTCATTCTGCTTAACATATCTGCTCCAACTGTGTGTCTGTATGTGTATATTATACTGCCAAACGAGCACCCTGTCAACCACTAGGGCTGGCCAGTTTTAGCGGCTGTTAGGCAAACTTTAGATCAAGCAGGTCACGGTTGATAAAGTTAGAGAGCACTAGTTCTTTGACCATTGCGTAGTCAACACCAAACTGTGCAGTGACGTCACTCTGAATATCAGCGCCATCAGCGTCCATCAACTCAAAGGCTTCTTCAATTGTGGTACCACCGTAGTAGCGGATGATGTCAATGTTTTGGCTGATGGTAACGATCATTTCACGTGCCATCTTCAACTCTGTGTTGCTGGCATCGGTCTTGTTAGCACCCGACTTCTTCTTGACCACGTTCAAGCGTGTCTTGCCACGTGCAGCAGCATCGGTGCGAGCTGCCCGAAACACATCAACGTTGCCACCCGCAAGGGCACGAACTTCATCAGCGGTCAGGGTGTCAACTGGGGCAATCTTGCCAATCACTCGATCGATGCTCTTACGAGCCAGGGCCTGCTCCAAGTATTCATCAGCTTCGATCTTCACAGCACCGTCCTGCTGGCACTTGAAAATGTCCACAGTGCGGATCACGTCACGTAGAGCCTGTTTAAGATCCTTGATACCGTGATTCTTCTTGTAGTTCTGTGCAGTCTCAATCATCATGGCGTCGAACTTGTCATCACGGTTGGGATCAAAGCTGAGACTGACCACACGTCCAACCTTGCCCACCTTATGGGGAGTCAGTGTACGGCTCATCTTTTGGATGGTGGCACCATTGTCGCCAGTGTCGTA
>JBDNIA010000258.1:0-4299 GCA_041688525.1 Crocinitomicaceae bacterium
AACAGCTCAACACGTGGGGTCACGTAAAATACAAAAAAACGTAAATGCAAACGCATCCAACGATCGGGCCTACGCTCTAGCAGCATAAGCCCCGAGGTAGACTATACCTTGTAACCAAAAATAGCAGAAAGCACCTTCGGGTGCTTTTCTTTTGACAACTTCTCTTGCCTCCTTACGGTGAGGTTATAATGTACGCATATAAATAACTCATATTATAACTAACCGGAGATTATTATGTCGTGGTGGAAAAAAGCAACAAAGTCGATTACAACAGTAGCAACGAACACAGTAAATACTGTAGACAAGGCAGCGAATGATGCAGCCAACGCAGCAGCAAAACTAGCAGCAGAACAAGCGGCTGCAACACAAAAGGCAGCAGAGAAAGCAGCAGCAGATGCTAAGAAAGCAGCCAATGATGCAGCCAAGGCAGCAGAGAAGTCAGCGAATCAAACTGCCAAGTATGCACAGAGTCTTGCTAAGGATACTAAAAAGGCAATGGAGCATACTGCAAACACAGTAGCGGCGCAGACAACTGAGTACGCCAAACAAGGGGTAGATGTCACATCGGATGCTTGGAAACAAGGTACTGCTGAAACAATGCGCATTGCTTCAGAAGGTGTCGAGTACGTGGAATACGCAGCAACTGAGGCAATTGCCTATTTGGATGAAAACGCCTGCTACATTGGGCTGAACATGGCACTAACTACCGGGTGCGTGATGTACTTCACTCCAAAGCCAGCGCCAGGTGATCCGGGCACAGTTACATCAACAGCAATGTCAGCCACTTACCTAGGTTGGATTGCTACAAAAGGTTCTCAGATGGTTTTGGCCAGTAGTATCGGTTATGCACTAACAGAAAGTTTATGTTTGATTCCTGGAGTGAAAGGTGCTGTTGATAAGAAATTGTTACAGCGTGTGCTTACCAATGTAGTTAGCACAGTGAATCCAGCAGTGTTGGCCGTGAGTCTTGCCACACCAGCAGGTGTTGGCATCTTTGTTGGTTCGGTAATTTCTCCAATTGTTGCACAGTTGATCTGCTCAAAAGTTGCGCCAAACGGCTGCTCCAAAGCAATCTAATTGAGAAGTAGCAGTGATCCGTTTGTTTGTATGGATGCAGGAAGGTGAGGGTTGGAAAACAATTTTGGCTCTCACCTATGCGATTGTTTGTATCATGGACTTTGTTATAATGCCTCTGTTGTTGAATTATGACAGACAGGAAGTGTTGTCAATGGCCTATGCAATTGCCCGTGATACAACTCTAGATAAGAGCATAGCATTAGAAATGCTTAAAGATGTATATAGAACACACACTCCTTATACACTACAAGGTGTGGGAAGTACTTTTCACCTTGCCTTTGGTGCGTTGCTAACAGGCAGTGCTATAGGTAAATTTAAAGAAAAGCTATAGAAATACTTTTTCTCTTGACTTTTAATTTTACACATTGTATAATTACTATATGAATATTTTAGTAACAGGCGGTCTCGGCCTTATCGGACACAACGTTGTACAACGGTTAGAAACTCTAGGCTATACAGTAGCGGTCACAGACATCTGTACCAATTATGGATGTATTCCTCAACAAGAAATAGACTACCTAATTTCTACTAGAAAGCCCAAGATAAAATCTGCTGCTGTGTATCGCATAGATGTAGCAGACTCACTTGGAATTGATTGGTTGTTTGACAAATTTCAACCTGAGATAGTTATCCACTTAGCAAGTTTTCCTCGACAAAAAGTTGTAAATGCCAATCCCGCTCTGGGTTCTCGAGTAATGAGCGAAGGACTGTTAAATCTATTGGAAGCTGCTAAAAAATACAAAACTAGAAAATTTGTTTATACATCAAGTAGCATGGTGTATGGTGATTTTACTGACTTTGTAACAGAAGATGCTGTATGTAAGCCGCAGGGACAATACGGTATTATGAAATTGGCAGGCGAATGGTTGATACGTGATTACCAAAAGCATGGGTTGGATCATGTGATCCTTCGACCTAGCGCAGTCTATGGTCCGAGCGATGTTGAAGATAGAGTTATTAGTAAATTCCTATTAACGGCAATGAGAGGAGGCACACTAAAAGTAAATGGAGTGAACGAAACTCTAGATTTTACCTATGTTGATGATGCCGCTGATGGTATTGTAGCCAGTGCGTTAAGTGACAACACCAATAACAAAACCTACAACATAACCAAAAGTCATTCTACTACATTGATTGATGCTGCCAAGATAGCAGTGGCATTAGCAGGACGCGGCAGTATAGAAGTTCGCGACAAAGATGCAGATTTCCCTAGTCGTGGTGCATTAAACATTGATGCTGCTCGACGTGATTTTGGATTTAATCCAAAAGTAGATGTTGCTGAAGGATTTGAAATATACTACAATTGGTTAAAGTCTGATCCTTATTTTAGTGCTTGACACTCTTGTATAAACATGTTATACTAAACGCACAGTAATTTTTTAGGAGCAGTTATGACAATGCACTTAGAAGGGCCGTGGCTCAGTACCACAGGCAAACGAAAAGGCAAACAAAAATTTGCATCAGCCGAGCACGCTCGTAAGGCACGTGAGCAAGAAGAGTCTTGGAAAGAGCTACAAAGACGTTGGGGTGTAGAAGCAGACGAAAAGAAACGAAAACGAGCGTTGGCTGCTGAACCGTTGGCTACTACTCCCGGCACATACATTCGTGACACTGGGCCTCGACATCCTAGTCTCAACTCCGGACTAGCAGTTGCAACTCTAGCACCTGCCAAAGTCTACACAGGGACTAAAGTCAAAGGTATCGCTACTATGCATAAAAGCAATGCAGTACCTGTATTTTCAGATCAAGAAGCGATCGATATCAGCAAAATGCGTCGTTAATTGCCGATCTCAACTCCTAAATTTGGAGAATGAACTATATATTATACGTTTCGCAAAGAAACAAGATAGTAGGTTTGAATGTAGTAAAGCAGTATTGTTCAAACCCGCGAGTCTTGGCCAATGAGAAACCCGTGAGAATCGGGCGGTCAAGTTCGCCAAAGGCACATGAATTATGAGATCATGCGTCCGATGGAGACAACTACACGATTTTAGGGTGAAGAACAATTGCCTCGTGAAGTATACTCCCTTTATGTAATGTTGTAGAAATACAGCACCAAATCAAGGAGATAGTATGGAAAAGTTATTTAGGATGACAGCTCATATCATTGGGCTAGTATTAGTAGTAATGTTATTAGTAACAATTACCACTAGGTCAATGGCTGCATTTATTGCAACCAATGCAAATGAGACAAAAGAGAAGGTTACGTTGAAAGAAAGAGAAAGACAGTTAGATTGTCTTGCCATAAACATTTACAAAGAAGCTGGCCATGAACCGTTTGAAGGTAAGGTAGGTGTAGCACAAGTTACTATGAACAGAGTTGCCAGCACAGAGTTTCCAGATGATGTTTGTCAAGTTGTATATCAAAAATCAAAAGGAACCCAAGTAGTATGTCAGTTTAGTTGGTATTGTGATAGAGTGCATAAGAATAGACGAGTAGATGAAAAAGCCTACGACGAAAGCTATGCAGTTGCTAAAAAAGTTCTTCTTGAAGGATTTAAATTAGAAATATTAAATGACGCATTATTTTATCATGCTGATTATGTAGATCCTAATTGGCGATTAGATAAAGTAACAAAAATTGGACAACACATTTTTTACAAATCAAGGAGTAAAATAGATGTCGCAGCACTTTGAAAATTTAGATAAATTTACAAAATTTATTAGTTCTACAGTTTCTACAATTTCGGAAAGAACAATGGGGTGGGTTGCAATTATCATATTGCATGCTGCCACAGTACCTACCTTCCTTGCTGTGATGAGTGGACTTACTGATAAGTTTCCGCCTGTGGATTTTATCTTGTTAATTTGGACAGGATTGGCCTTGATGTTTGTTCGTGCCGCGATCGCTCGTGACATGTTATATCTTGTAACTATTGGATTTGGATTTATGGCACAAGCAGGCATGTTGGCATTGATCTTTATCAAATAACAAATTGGTAAACACTGTAGTTGACTTTGAGTTGATACGGTGCTATAATTAGTACTGTATTAACACTTACACAGAGAGATAGATATGAAAAAAGCAATTGCAATAGCACTGGTAGCCGCAACAATGGCAGGTTGTAGCTCAATGAGCGCAGTAGAAGAACGCAAAACTTATGCACAGCCAGATTGGTATAAAAATTGTGCTCAAGCTGGAGTAGAAGGATTCTTTTGGTGGACTAAAGAATACGCCTATGCTTGCGGCGCAGGTGAAAGCTCATATCAGCAGGCTGCTGA
>JBDNIA010000259.1:0-2837 GCA_041688525.1 Crocinitomicaceae bacterium
AATGAACGGCAAAGGAATATAATAAGCACCATCCACTTTGGCTGAACTTACGGAATCGCCAACATTCCAATAGCTGCCATCAAAAAGGGAAATGCTGAGTTTGTCTGACGCACGGAAATTTAAAAACTGGCAGGAAAACAGCTTCGCCTCGTAATAAGCTTCAACGGTGTTATAAACTTGTCTTCTCAGTAAATTAAATTGTTTGGAGCGAAGAATTGTATAATCAAATCTTTTCGCGAAGGTTATATCGGCTCGCCCATAAATAGATGGGACAGAATTATCAGAAAGGAAAAGAGAACGATAACCTTCCCCAACAAAATTAGCGTTGTTGCCAGCCATTATTCGCAGATGAGCGTTCGGAGCATAGACGACATTCCCAATCGCGTAGGCGTAATCAAAACCATCAACTTTAAATGGCTTCGTCCTTGCGCCTCCCGGAATCATGGCATTGTCAACGAAGTAAGTTGAGTCTATTGCTTTTGGATAACGTTCACCAACAGATTTGAAATAGGTGCTTTCATATTGTGTAAATCGATTTTGATTTTCATAAAGGGCTGTGCTAAAAGAAAATTTATCTAGCAGATCGACTTCAACTAAAAATCCTCTCGTGTTGTTAAATAGCCTTCGTGTGTTCGTGTCTTCAGAATCCTTCCCAAGAGCAAAATTTAAAATAGGCGAAATACTCATATTATAACCTTCCCCTTTTATTTCGAAAAGATGCTGTTTAAAAAGGCGCTCAGTAAATTGATAATACTGCTTGCTTGAATCGCGAATTAAGGAGTGCAAATTATATTCGCCTTCCGATCTAGGATAAAATGATGATTTTAGGACGTAAGAATTGCTTCTTGGTGTGAGTAGTTGGTCTTTGTAAAAGGAGGAAATGGGCAATAAATTCTGCTGGGCGAAAACCTGAAAAGGAAGATAAAGAAGAAGTAAAAGTCCGGGCTTTATCATGCAAAATTTAGATTGAACGTAAGGTGTTGAATTTTTTTTCTCGAATTAGGTATGCTTTCGTTTTTGCTACAAAATTTGGATTGAATAAACTTTTTTTATTGTATGTAAGTGGCTCCAGAGTTTCAGCATTGACAACCGTTCCGCCTAATTCTTCAATAATGGCTTGTCCAGCTGCGATATCCCACTCCATCGTTGGTGCAAATCGCGGATAAATATTAGCATTTTCCTGCGTCAACTCAAAAAATTTGATGGCGCTACCTTTGGCGATTTTAGCCACTTTTGAAAAGTTTATTTCTAGTATTTTTTCCCAGTTGACATCTGCACTCGGGTGACTGCGCGAACCTATCCAGACAACTTCATCCTCGATCGTTTTTGTATTAGAAATTTTAACGATTAGTTCCATATCAGGATCTGTCTCATATTCCCAGATATACACACCCAAACCTTTTCCGCCAGCTATGATTCGACCTTTGCAAGGTTCAGCAATTAATCCAAATATTGGTTTATGGTCTTCAATGAGTGCAATGTTTACTGCAAATTCACCGTTTCGTTTTACAAATTCTTTTGTCCCATCTAAAGGATCAACACACCAGTTTTGTTTCCAGTTTTTCCTTTCTTCAAATTCAAGGTTGACTCGTTCTTCTCCGATTATCGGGATGTCAGTTTTATATAAATGGGAAGAAATAATTTTCGATGAGCTTAAGTCTGCTTCAGTTACTGGGGATCCGTCGCTTTTAAATTTTGTCTCAAAACCTTTGTGATAAATTTCCAGTATCGCACGAGATGCATCTACTGCAGCAGCGAGGGCTGTTTTATAATTTATAGGAAAATCTCTCATTGAAATACGAATGTAAGCAAAAAGAAAAGTGAACACAAGAAAAAAGCGTTTGCCAAACTTGACAAACGCTTTAAAAATTTTCCTTAATTATTATTAGTGCTTGACAACTAATTTTCGGTTTATAGAATTAACACCATCACCCGTTATTAATATAAAATAAACACCATTTCTGAAGTCTGAAACATCTACGGATTTGGAACCATAGAAATTTTCAGTCTTTACGACATTTCCAAGAACGTCAACTATTTTTAAGTTTCCTTTTTCAAAGTTGTTCACCTTAATCAAAACATTGTCCGAAGCCGGATTGGGCGAAACAGTCAATGAAACGTCTCTTTTAAGCTCTTTGATTGACAAACTTTGGTTGACAACAACGTCAATTGAATCCATTTTAGGACTTGCTACAGTGCCAGTATAGTAACGATACAATGCATAATTGTTAAACCCTTGATTGGGGATTATATGTAGCGTCAAACTACCGTAAATACCGGGAGCTAGTGAAATCGCTTGCGGAGTTGACCAAGTGGCATTTGGGTTATTTGGATAGCATGAACCGGCACCCGCAGCACCCCAGCACACTTCATTTTCCCAACCAGTAGGTTGAGACAAGATTCTTCTCGTAATAATAAAATTGTCTGTCATTGCGCCTTCATTGTACACGTCAAAATCTATAATCAACATTGTACTACTTGTCGCTGAAGCGACGTGTGTTGTTCCTGAAACGTCGGTAGAAGTTCCCATTTCCTTTATACTCATGCTTTGCGCGAACACAGAAAGGCTCGTGAAGCATAAAATTCCTGTAGCAAGTAAAGTTTTTTTCATAATATTTCTTTTTCTAAATGTCAACACCAAAAAGAGATACAAATCGATTTGGACTACCAAAGATAAATAATTTATTAACACAAATCACTAACTACATGACAAAAAATCAAAAGCGTTTACATTTGATTGATTTTGAGGGTTTAACAAGATGTTTGCGATATAATCCAAACCATATTTGAATAAGCTTTTCGCTCTATAGCCATGTTTTTTAATTTTAATTTTTTGT
>JBDNIA010000260.1:0-2582 GCA_041688525.1 Crocinitomicaceae bacterium
AGCACCTCTATGCATCTGATTCCATTCTGATATGGGATAATGAAACATCACAATCTTATGACCATCATAGTCAATCTCATGATACTTGTGAATTTCTTTAAAACAATTGCGGAAAGTGCTGTCTTTTAATGTTTTGACATCATGGTTACCTTCAATTAGAATCTTGGTTCCATTGCAACGCATCATGTATTCTGCTGCTTTTTGTGCTGGCAAGAACGCAACGTCACCCAAGAGGTATACCAAATCCTCCGGCTCAACCCTACGGTTCCATTCCATGACCATGGCTTCGTTCATGTAGTTGACATCATTGCGGAACCTTGCCCGTGTTTCAGGGCAAAAGTTCATGATATTTTTATGCCCCCAATGAAAATCCGACCCAATCCATGTTTTCATAATTATTCCTTGAAGTTGAATTCGCGCACCCAGGTAAATCTAGTGCTTGCGGGAATCCATTTAAAATGTTCTTTCTTGCGCTCGATCTTTTCAAAATCAGTACAGATCATGATCCAACCACGCTCAGCAGAGAAGCCAACAGTGTCTGCAACACGGACAATCTCAACTATCCGATCTTCCATTTTTGCAATAGTAGTCATCATACACGCTCCTTCTTTCTGTTTATGTGTTAATTATACAGCCAAACGAAAGCCCTGTCAACCAAAGCTGAACAGGGCTAGTGTTGTAATTTTACAACGATAGTAGTACCATAGATGTTGTTGATTCGTTCTTAACCCCTACGTAGTAACAACGTGAGCTACCATTACCCCAACGATCTCGGTTAGGTTTAGCCCAAAATGTACAGTCCCATTGGTAACCTTCTAACTTCTTTACTGCACTTTCCACTCGACCAGCATCATTGCTCCAGCTGGGAAATCTAAAGGCAAACCTGTATCCCTTGTGATAGAGATTGTGACGGCCGTCTAATTTTATAACTTTCATAATCTACTCCGTTCTTTACCAATTTTCTTCTCCGCTGATTTCAACGGCAAATCGACCACTTACATCGTTTACTTTGTGAGCAAAGTACATGGTAGTGACACTGCCAATGCCACTGCTACGGTCCTGATCAATTTCAAAAAAATCTACGTCCTTAAACTGTTCTAGCGTCTCTGCAATCTTTTTAATATCTGCTCGATTTAGGTGCATTAAATATCTCCTTCGTAATTTTTAGGAACAATGATGCCAGAATCGAGAACTATCCCAGTAACAACATGCGCCTCATCTTTGTAATAGGTCCAGCCCAATACTCGCATCATCTTGTGTTTAACCAGTAGATTAGGAATACGAAATGCTTCAGCATCTCGGAAGCCCATCATAACACCAACTTCTGCCACAGCACCACTACGGCAAATACCAGCATGACAGTGAACAATCACATCCATCCGGTTTTCAAATGCCCGTTGTAGCAAGGCCACAAGATGTTCGGCATCGGCGTCCTTGATAGCATGTACACTCATGTCAATCAACTCTACACCACCATTGTTGGTCATTCCATCTTCTTCAATGTCTAGAAATTTAAACTGATGCGTTTCTTTGAACTGGTGATGGGGTACCGGAAACTCCATGTCGGGATCTGAAATTTGGATCAACATGGAATTTTCACCCACACGAATATGATGGCCATTTGGTATATCGGCCAATGCTACGTTTTGTATCCATGGATTCATTTCATTCTCCTATATTATCTTTTACTGGCGTGTTTGATCAAATACATGGTCACTTCAGGACCGTCGATCTTAATCACGTCCATGCTGTACTTGCGTGTCGCTAAACGCCACCCAATAGCTTTAACAGTGATCATCTTTGGAGTGAACTTAATCACTGTTCCGATCATCATAGAATTGCCATCAGGATAGACCACACAGTCTCCCATGTTAAGCTCACGACCTAATTTGTCGGGATGCTTGGGCTCTACCTTAACAGGTTTTGTTTCTACTGCTAGTGTCATAATACTGCAATCAAAAATATAAAAAATGCTGTAACGGGATAGCCAAACAATAAAGCCATCATTGACAATATTGTGCCAAAAAAGCCTTGTCGCTGCTCATATTAACTCCACAATAAATCAAAGTTGCCATTCATAACTTTCTTAACGCTGGCTCGTAGACCACTATTGTGATCTTGCACAGTATCGTCTTGAAAGCGGTAAGTGCGAATCTTGTCTCCTCGCATGCCTGTACCTACTTGAGCACGTCTATTGCTCGCTATGTTATTATTATACAGGCATGTTGATGAGTTGTCAACCGCACTTTGGATAGAATTCATTGCCTGATTGTAGCTGTTTTGTCTACTACGAGTTTGAGCAGTGGCAACCACTCCGCTGGGAATATGTGTTATCCTACATGAGTTTTGGTGTTTGTTTCTGTGTTGTCCACCAGCACCGGTACCACTATACCATTCAATACGTAAATCACTGAGTGGAATAATTACAGATTTCATTTCTGTCATGCGGTCTATGACGGCAACTGTCACGGTGCTGGTGTGAACACGACCTTTACGTTCTGTTGGAGGAACACGCTGTATTCGGTGTCCCCCGGGCTCGTTGTCTAAGCCTGATAAATCTACGCCCTCAACTTCTATACTAC
>JBDNIA010000261.1:0-4931 GCA_041688525.1 Crocinitomicaceae bacterium
AAATACAAGCTACTGCCACTCGATATTGGATGGCACTGATGGATTATCATCCCGGGCATGTGTTTGTGTCTGAGGGAGGAAATATGATGACTGGGTATAAAGCAGGCGACCTGTGGGAGTTTGATCAAGCAGATCTAATACACGGCGTGGTTAATCTAAGTATGATTCCTCGAGCAACTTTTCAGTTCACAACATTCGAACCTGGCCTCAAACACAATAAGAAAGAATTCTACACTGATCAGGACAGAAAGTAATATGTTAGATACCGATTCATCAATGTTTTTATTTAATTGCAATCTACAGTTAGATTGTGAGGCATTGATAAACAATATTAAAGACACTAAAGGTAAGGAAGTATTACCTGATAAAAAACTTTGGAGTGAACGTAACGCTGGATACAGCGAATTGTTTTCTTTATGGGAGGATGGAAATGTTAATCTATCATCTGCAAAATGGAGTAATTACTATCCTGGAAAAGATTATGATGAAAATATTAATAAAATTTGTGAAGAATTATTAAACGTAAAAATTGCCAGAGCATGGATTAGCAGAGTTGATCCCGGGTATTGTACTCCGTGGCACTGGGATACCGACGACAACGAACAACACTATCTCAAACTAGGCAAATTAAAAAGATTTGTGTGTCATATAGGTAAACCAGAATTTGGTCACGTATTCTTGTTAGGAAAAGAAGCACATTATTTCTGGGATCAAGGGGATATGTTGGAGTGGAATAATTATCACGCATGGCATGCCGGATTCAATTGCGGAGTCAAACCAAAATTTATGCTACACATACTAGCGTACGAGTAAACAAATTAATATCGAAAACCCAACACTACACGAACTATATGCTATTCCGGTATGGTCTGCACAGCTACCTCCAATCAATAAAGAGGAACTAGACTACCTTGAGAATATGGAGTATATACAACACTTACGTCCAAATAAAAGACTCAAGCTAACAAAGAAAACATATATTGTTGAAACCGAAGAACCGTTAAAAAGAATTAGAGATAATATCCAAGCAGCAGTAGAACACTATTGGCGTAACGTGTTATATGTACAACCTCACTTGGGATTAAGACGACTTCACAGTTGGGCAACAAGGCATAACAAAGACGATTTTCACCCGTGGCATCAAGATCCTAACACACTAGTAACCGCTATCTACTATCCCAAGGTTCCTGAGAATAGCGGAAAACTAATGTTTAGAAAAGATTTAAACTATGGAAATCTATTCCACAATGTTATGGAAATGAAGTTTAGTCAAAAAACAAACTTTAATACTCGAGAATGGTCAATTGAACCAAAAACTGATATGATTGTTATCTTTCCGGGGCATTTAGAGCACTGTGTCAGCGAAAGTCAAACTAATGAAAATAGATATGCTCTAGTAGTCGATTATTGGCCGACGGGAACATTAAACTATAATCTAGACAACAAAGACTGGGAGCAATCAATTGACGATTAAGAATATAGTTTGTTATATACTGTTACAAGAGCATCATTAGGCCACTTAACATAGGTTTCTAATGCTCTTTTAAAAAGTATTTCTACATTAACAATGCTGCCGTTCATTGCTTCATCAAATCTCCCCATTGAATTAGGGCCTACCATTCCTTTAATCAACTCAAACTCAATAAACGGGTTTTCTTTTGATATGCAAGCATAAAAGTCAAATGTTCGTAGTATGTTATCGTCATCAAAAAAGAAACAATGAGGATACAAACTGGGTTTGTAAAATCCCATATCTAGAATGCCAGACACTATAGAATGTAATTGGTGTTGCCAGTTAGGACAAACTTGATCGAGAGTTCTGTCACTGTATACGATAGTGTTTAGAGTTTCCCCGTGCCATTTAAAGAATATACGTCGACGACCATGATCAATATCGATGATTTCTGGACTCCACTTGCAATTTCTAAACTTTGATAAGTTAGTTATTTCTTTGTTAAAAAAGAAATCTATAAGTTCTTTAAAATTTTCTCGCGGGCCGTGTTTTAATTGATAATCGTTTTTTGAATCCCAGTTCATACAGAATATATTTCCTTCGGGATTTATTAACGGAGTGTAAAGCATATTCGAACGAGTGAGCCTATTTACAGTAGGATCAAATTTGTAATAATAATTCCAATTTTCTAAATCTGTCATTGTACTATCTCTAAATTAAAATATGATTCAACTTGCTCGTTGAGAGAATCTATCACACTACTGTCTATGGTAAATGTTGCTTTGAATTCTTCCCCAGAGAAATTGTTCAACAGGCCTTTTTTATTTTGATTGTTGAGCCACGGACTGACTAAATCGTCAAAAATATACCTACGGTCTTCTACAATTTTTTTTAAAGTAAGTTTTACATTTATCGGATTAGGAATATTACCTCTAACTAATAATTTTCTAACCACTAATTGAATTCTAGGAACATTACTGAAATTTACGGCACTATGACGAATTGAAGTGTCTAACTCGTACCACTGAAAATCTTTGGTAAGCTCGAACATTTGACATGTATTGAGGTTTATTAAAAACGAATCTTTGGCTGCTAATGTAGTATGCCATCTGTCATCAATATCCGAATGCCCTATGTAACATTTACCGGGATCTAGTTTAATAATTCTAGCCTCGCCTGTATCGAATGGCAATGTTTTTAATAATTTATCCCAGGCTGAATTTTTAAATTCGTCTTTAATAGTCCAAGGATCGTAGAAAAAATTGTCAGTGGGAGTGTTAATAGACATTCTAAAATTAATATCAGGCAGATCAGTAACCGCTTCTGAAATAATTTTAGAATTTATTTGTATATTAAGTTTTTTAAACATTATAATAAATGTGAAAGTTCGGGAAATATGTCTTTAAAATCAGTATTACGTTGTGTATCCATTCTTTCTATATATTCTTTAAAATCGGGTAACAAATTAGTATGATCTTCAGCATCCATCCAATCTAGAATACCTTCCCATCTTTTCCACCCATATGGATTAGTTTTCCAAAATTCATCATCTTGTGTGTAGTTATCCCATAACCATTGTTTTAATTCAGCAAACAGTGTTCTTACTTCTAATTTATCTTCAGTAGGCAATACACGTAGACTTAACCAAGTGGGAATCCATAATAGATGTACACCGATCAACCCTCCTCCCATCATCTGGCCCGCAGCATTGGTATCCATATTGATCTTTTTAAATTTGCTATTAACTTTCCATTTGATCATTTCTGGAATATGTTTAATGTTTAAAATTTGCACAGCTAGTGCTATGTTAGTTTGAATATTACCAGGAGCGTTATCTAAAATATCTAGATTCTTTTTAATAACTTCCCACTTACTTGGATACCGTATATAATGATTTCGTTCTTCTATGCCGTCAAGGCTAAATCCTACCTTGACCTTACGAAATTTTGCCCATATCTTCATAATTGCGTCGTCTAACAGTAGTCCGTTGGTATTGTAACGAAGTGTAATCTTATCAGCGTATCCACGTTTAATAATTTCTTCTAAGAATTGTGTGTGCTCACGTATCATTAACGGCTCGCCACCAGCAAAATATAATTGTTTTAAATTAGGGATTTGCTCGTAAATTTCTTCCCAAAATTTAGGATTTTTATGCCAGAAATTATTAAATTCGCTCCGTTGCCAACTTAACTGTTTTTTGATCAACGGACTTTGAAATAACGGATATACTTTTTTATGCTCGCCTACCCATTGACTGCTATCATGTGGACTGCACATAATGCATTTAAGATTGCAAGTATGTCCTAACCGGAGATCTAAGTATTCTAATTTAAAAGGAACAGTTCCGTCAGCACCAGTTTGGGCTATTAGTTCAGGAATATCAATTTTTTCATCTTTAAACCATGTGCCGGTTTCCCAAATCCTTTTACTAGCAATACCTTTAGCTTCTTCATCAAAACATTTTTTGCAACTAGCAGGAGCTTCGCCAGCCAGCATTGATTTACGAACTGATTTCATGTAATTGTTATTAAATGCTTCAGTAGGAAGATCATGTGAAAAGTTTGCAGGCTGGCCGTCCTCCATCTTAACTAGTCCGACTGTGTAGTCTCCGCTATCAGCACCACTGGCATTTGCAACACAGCATACTCTCATGTCACCGTTTGGGCGAGTAGCTAAGTGTATCCATGGAAGAACACAGAAGCTAGGGCTCCCCGTTAGGTCTTGTAACTGTTTTTGCCATTTGCCCAGCTGTGTATCTTCCGATTGTATCCAAAAAGTTTTTTGTTTCATGAAATATTTATAGAATTATCTGATCATATAAATATTTCATGAAAGTTAAAATCGCTCCTTACTATTCTAAAGAGTTTTTAGAGACTGACAGACCGCAGCCGTTATCTGATGATTTTATCGAATCGTTGATCATCGATGCACTTGACGGAAATATTGAAAAAGATATCAGTAATGAAGTGTACAATAAATTTAAATTAGAGTTGATCAGTTTTATATCGTCAAGTACCCTTAATAACTTAACAGGCTTAGAAAAGTTTACCAACATCGACATATGCTCAGGGTGTACTCAATTTATTGATACTATCTATATGAAAGGCCCTGTTCAAACTTTTGAAGGCGATTACAGATACCATCAAAGATTAAATTCTGATATAGAATACACCAATGTGGGAAATTTAAAAAGAAACGTACCATTAATAATTGCCATGCCGTTTCCGAGTACAGGTGCAATGCATGAATCAATGCATTTAATTTTAGATGAGGCATATGCTAAACAAATTCCTGTACACATAGACGGCGCATGGATTACTTGTTGTAGAAATATAAATTTTAACTTTGATCATCCCGCTATAGAAAGTGTTGCTATAAGTTTAAGTAAAGGGTTAGGATTAGGATGGAATAGAGTAGGTTTGCGATGGAGTAAAAATACCAACGACGATGCTATCTATGTAATGAATAAATTTAATAT
>JBDNIA010000262.1:0-5300 GCA_041688525.1 Crocinitomicaceae bacterium
GAATAGCTGAATTGAATGAGTTATATCGCTCCGAACAACGCGATGAATTGATTCAACAACAAAATAATACCCTTGAAAAACAAAAACAAGAACGCGAATTATCTAAAACTAAATTAGAAAATATCTCGCTCCGAAATAATATGCAAACTTATATTATTATTGGTTTTATTGTCTTCGTAATTCTTGCCACCATAATTTTCATCTACCGAAATCGCCAAGTCGCTATTCAACAAAAAAGAAAGGAAGTCGAAATGTCTCAAGCACTTCTTCGCACCCAGATGAACCCGCATTTTATTTTTAATGCCATGTCGGTCATCCAGAGTTACATTTTCGAAAATGATGTAGAAAATTCAAGTCGTTTCCTTGTTAATTTCTCCCGCCTTATTCGTTTAATATTAGAAAATTCTCCCAAAAACTTTATTACTTTAGAAACAGAAATTGAAATACTTCAAAAGTATTTAGAAACCCAGATACTCCGATTTGAAGATCGCTTTGACTTTGAAATTATTTGTCCTGATGAATTGCTTTTTGACAACGTTCAGATTCCCCCTATGATCACCCAACCTTTTGTTGAAAATTCTATTGAACACGGACAATTACATAGCGTTCCGAATGGAAAAATAACAATAACCTTCAGTAAGAAAAAAGACATGCTCCAAGTTTCAATAGAGGACAACGGAATCGGACGAACTAAATCAGAAGAGCTCAAAATTAGTACAGAGCACAAAAGTATGGCCTTACAAATAACACGAAATAGAATAAGTATAATTAACGAAAAATACAATGCTGCTGGATATTTGCTAATTTCAGATTTAGATAATAAACATAAAACGGGTACGAAAGTATTAATTTCCTTACCCTACATCACTGAACAAATAAGCGCGAATTAATATTTTTTAGAGTATGATAAAGGTTTTAATTGTTGATGATGAAAAGCGAACAAGAGATTTAATTGCTAAAATGATAGAATCATTTGATCTCTCTTTATCGATAAGTACCGAAGGAAGCAGCGTTGAATCAGGAATATTAGCTATAGAGCGTTTAAAACCACAAATCGTCATTTTAGATATACAACTACCCGATGGAAATGGATTTGATGTATTGAAAGGTGCAAAAAATAAAGATTTTGATGTTATTTTTATCACTGCACATGAAGAATATGCTATTCGAGCAATCAAATTTTCTGCCCTCGATTATATTTTAAAACCTATAGATCCTGATGAATTGCTATCCGCAATTAATAATGCAATTGAAAGAGTTAAAAATAAAAAACCAAGTGTCGAATTTGATACACTCCAGCACAACTTTACGGCCCAAACTAAAAGACGCTTAGTCTTAAGAACTTTAGAGAGTGTTCACGTCGTTGAGCTCGATTCAATCGTAAGATGCGAAGCAGACAGGAATTATACAACCTTCTTCCTAGAGAATGGAAATAAGATATTTGTTTCCAAAACATTAAAAGAATATGAGTTGCTTTTATCAAATTATAATTTCCTCCGTGTACAGCAATCTCACCTTATTAATATAGATTTTGTAGGTCGATATGACAAAGTTGATGGAGGCTCTGTTGTTATGAAAGATGGCTCTCACATACCCTTATCTCCTTCAAAACGCGATTTATTCTTTAAATTGTTGGAAACGATTTAAGCTTTGTTAACTCAAACAGCGAGTATGTTCATTCAAAAGTGGACTTTGGTAATTGCCAAGATAAAAAAGGCAAAGGTTTATTATATTCGTTTCAGGAAATAAGGAGAAATTCTGGTTATTTTTGATGTTCTTTTTTTGTTTTGATTATCAAGCTGCTTGGAGAGGTATTTTGGTTTTCTAGTTTGAGTTAAGAATTAATAGTTCTTCTCATTTAAAATAAAATAAAGACTTGTACAAGTAATCGCATTCATAAATAACCAGAATTTTATTTACCCTAGGAAATTCAACCAACTACTCGGCTATAAAAACTATAAACTTCACGTTATCGGAGGAAAAAAGGTTGCCACAAACGGCAACCTTTTTTATTGCTTCTGAATTTGGTACAATACTGGTCTACTTGGTGATGCATCATTTTCAAATGGCGCCACTTGAAGATTTAATAAAAAATCTCCGTCCTCGATTTGATCTGGAACAAAAATAAACTCAGTTATCGTTCTTGTTTTGTCTGGTGATTCAGGCACCGACCAAAAAGTATGATGAAATGCGAGAACACCATCATCTTTTTCTTTATCCACAGAAGGTAAATCTATCAAAATATGCTGAATGCCGGCTTCCTTAATAATAACGGCCCCATCAGCAGCCAAATAGCATGGATTGGAGTTGCTATAATCAATATTCAGCTTGTTTTCCTGATTTGGCAAGGTCCGAATAATAACTGCTTCTATTCCTTTTAAATTTAATTGTCCAACTTGCTCTGCAGTTATAACAAAATCTTCCTTGCCACCTACTACAACTTTTTCTGGTAAAATACTGAATAATCGTGCAGTATAAAAAAGAGGATGGGAAATTGAATTTACTGAAAATACCTCCTTCGTAATGTGACCCAATCCCTCTGTATGTGTACCATGGGCATGGGGATTGAAAAAAATGTTTCTAAAATTAACCGGCGCACCCGCTTCAACGGTGCCAATAAATCCATCGTTCTTTACGGGTTCTATTTTTGGATCATCCAAATACCATGCTTTTACTTTTGGGTAATGGCTTCCTATAGGAATGGATAAATCTAAACCCATGGAAGAGTCTATGAATGACTGACCGTCTTCAAGAAATAATTTCATGGGATCGTTTTATTCAAATGTACCTTTTTTTCGAAAATGAATGCTAAAAAAGTAAAAACTATTTATATAGTTACCCTGGTAATTAAAAAAATTCTTTACTTTTGATAAAAAAAACAGATGAAAACAGTACATTTATTTCTAGTAGCAGGAACTGCATTGGTCTTGGCGTCATGCGGAGGGAACACTGAAAAACTAAAAGAAGTTGAAGTTCAAATGACAAGTTTGAAAGTCGATACAGAAAACTCGACATTAGGTTGGAAAGGAAGCAAAAATCCAGAGTATTTTCATACCGGAAGTGTTAAATTCAGCAAAGGAAAAGCTGATTTTATCGACGAAAGCTTGATGAGTGGTAATTTTGTAGTTGATATGACTTCGATTAAATCACTTGATGAGGAGTTGCCAGATGCTAAAAAAACAATGCTAATCGGACACCTTTCTTCACCTGAGTTTTTCGATATAGCCAACAACGCGAAAGTCGGAGTAAAATGCGGCGCAATCACGAATGGTAAATTGCCAATCGTAATTTCAATTTCAGGCAAAGAAATAAAACAACTCATTGATGCTAAAGTTACTTTTAATGATGGCAAAGGAAGTATTTCTGGAACATTTGATGTAGATTTTAGTGACCTCCAAGCAGCCGGCTTCAAACCAAAAGAAAGCGGCGAAGCATCCGATGCATTACCTGTTATTTCTTTTGACTTGAATTTACAATTGAAATAATTTAAAGTAGTTTAAAATAGTTGGGGCGATTTGCATTTGTGAATCGTCCTTTTTTATTTCTTTGCAACATGAAAAATCCAAACGTAAAAGCGATTTTGTTCGATCTTGGTGGTGTTCTCATAAACTTAAATTACCAAAACACCATTAATGCGTTTCGAGCTTTAGGTATCGACAATTTTGAAAATATATATTCACAAGCTCAACAAAAAAATCTTTTCAATGACTTCGAAACGGGAAAAATATCCTCATTCCACTTCATCAATCGTTTATTGGACTTGCTACCCAAAGGATGTAATCCGAACCAAGTCGTTTCGGCCTGGAACGCAATGATCCTAAACTTTCCCGCAAATAGACTTGATATTTTAGAAAAATTAAGTGTTGATTACAAATTATTTTTACTTAGCAATACGAATGATTTACACATGGAAAAAGTGCGTCGTGAATTAAAAAAAACGACGGGAAGAGCCTTAGAAAGTTTCTTTGAAAAAACATTCTTATCTCAAGAAATTAAATTGCGCAAGCCAGAGCCAGAAGTTTTCTTAGAAGTTGCGAAACAGATACAACTTGACCCAAATGAAATTTTATTCGTTGATGACAGCATTCAGCACATTAATTCCGCTAAAAAAATTGGCTTTCAAGTTATCCATTTAACGAGCGAATTAGAAAATCATCCTTATTTTTCTTGACAAAGTTCAACTAAAAGTCCTTCAGTGCTTTTAGGGTGTAAAAATGCAATGCGTTTGTTGTCAGCACCGTTTTTAGCAACTTCGTGTATAAGTTGATATCCCTCGTTTTTTAGTCGCTCTAGCTCTTTGTCTATATTTTCCACATCAAACGCAATATGATGGAAACCAGCGCCTCTTTTTTCTAGAAATTTTGCGATGGGAGAAGTTGAATCAGTTGCCTCCAAAAGTTCAATCTTCGATTCTCCAATTTGAAGAAAGGCAGTTCTTACAGCTTCCGACTCCACAACTTCCGTTTTGTAGCATTTTGTACCCAATAGCGTCTCATACATGGCGATAGATTCTCCCAAGTTTTTAACCGCTATTCCTAAATGTTCGATTTTCCTTAGCATAATAAACAAAAGCACAACTTTTGAATTTATATTTTAAATAAGCCATTTATTAATTCTTAATAAATTTCTCATTTATGTTATCATAATTAATGTAGTAAACCCCTTTCACAAGATTTGTGCAATTCACTATACTTCCAACTCCTTTTTTTACTATGTTTCCGTAAGCATCATAAATTTCATAGCGAGTCTCAACGGGCTTTGCACTCGTAAAAAACTCGATTTTGTCTTTTACTTTTGTTGGCTTTTTAGATACAAGAGGAACGGTAGATTGAAACTTTACTTCGGAAGAGTATCTCCCTTTACCCGTATAATCAAACTGTGCAACGCGAATTAAGTTTTTTCCTGAATGAGGTGAAACTTGAAATTCATATTTATTATTTCCTTCAGTGCCTTTGCTATCCAATTCTCCTATAGCAACCCACTTATTCCATCTGTATTGCTCAACAACGTATGGAAGCTTTCCTTTTTCAAGACTCGATTCCCAAACTAATTTGCCGTCTAATGAAATGGAAATGGAATTTACTCTGTACGTACTTTTAGGCAACAAAACCTCTGGATTCAAAATTTTTGGTTTGCAGCCGTCATTGTGTTCGATTACAATAAAAATTAGAGAACCAATTGCCAGATTAAACTGAGAAAAATCAATTGGAAAAGCTGCAACGTTGGTTCCACCTGGCATAATATCCCCGTTGACAGTAACTTTAGTTGCGCAGTAACCAAAACCGTCCGCATCCATCGGA
>JBDNIA010000263.1:0-8709 GCA_041688525.1 Crocinitomicaceae bacterium
TTGAATTTAGCTTTACACTCAGCTTCATTCGGATAAGTATTGAAAAATTCTACTAACTTCATATTACTAATTTTATACAAAGTTCGTGTCGGTGAACGTAAGCTAGTTACGTTCTACTGGTAAAGTTCACGATATGCATTATCTTTTAAAATCAAGGCGCCACCCACTTCATTAATTCCGCACAAACAATAGCCCCATAAGTTCCTAAAGCGTAACCCAGAACAGCTATAATTGCTCCAACAGAGGTCAAGGATGGATGGAATGCCGCAGCCACAACTGGCGCGGATGCCGCTCCTCCGATATTTGCTTGCGAACCAACTGCTAAGAAGAAGAATGGTGCTTTAATCAGTTTAGCTATCACTATCATGAAAGTGACATGCACAATCATCCAAATAATCCCAACAAGAATTAATTGTGGTTCTTTTATCGCTTCCGCCAATTCCATTTTCATTCCGATTGTTGCCACCAAAATATAGATAAAAACACTTCCAATTTTGGATGCACCTACACCTTCGTATTTGCGCAATTTTGTAAAAGAAAGCAATAAACCGCCAGTAGTTGCGATAACAACCAACCATAAAAATGACGACGCAAAAGGCGATTCTGGCGAAAATGTGGTTGCCACTACTTCAGCTAAAATCTCACCTCCAAAATGTCCAATGCCTACTAACGCAAAAGCAATTCCCAAAATCATCATGTAATCCGTCAACGTAGGTTGCTTTTGAATAGAATCCTGGTAATCAATCATTCGTTTCTTCAAATCTTCGATAGCCGAACTATCTGCTTTCAACCACTTATCAATCTTATCTGCACGTGAGGCGCCAAATAACAAGAACGCCATCCATAAATTCGCAACCACAATATCTACGACAATCATTTTTCCGTAAAGTTGAGGCGCATATTGATAAGTTTCGTACATCGCATTTTGATTTGCACCACCACCAATCCAACTTCCAGCTATAGTCGCCATACCTCTCCAAGCCGCTTCGTAACCTTCTCCCCCGACAACTGATGGATCAATCATGGAATAAACAAGAATTGCGATTGGTCCACCGAGAATAACTCCAACTGTTCCTGTAACAAACATTATCAAGGCTTTAGAACCAAGATTGATGATTGCTTTGAAATCAATTCCTAAAGTCATTAGAATTAATGCTGCTGGCAATAAATAATCTCTAGCCATAACATATAACTTGGAATATTCTGGAGAAATCAATCCAGAAAGCACGAGCAAAGCAGGAATTACGTAGCACAACAACAAGGCTGGTAATATCATGTAAAATTTCTTCCAGAAAGGCGATTGCTTATGAGAAGTGTAAAAAATAATAGCGAGTATCATGGCTAAAAGCCCAAAAACAATCTCGTCACGAACAATAAGTGGACGTTCAGTATATTTAATTTTAAACTTGAGTTGATTGCTATTTTTTGATTTGAATAGGATTTGCTTTCCATCTTTAAACGCTGTTATTCCAAATTCTGAGGAAGACGCAACATTGCGCAGCATGAAAGGTTTTAATGTTGGAAAAGAAGCTGAATTAGATCCAACTTTGACTATTACTGAATCCACGCTTAAAGGAATGTCCAACATAGCAAAATCAACAAAAATATCCGTCTTATTTTCAATTGCTATATCTGATTGTGCACTTGCATTGAAATAAGAAAAAGTACCTGGTTCTAATTTTGTAACGGCAGCTGAATCCAACCATTGAATATTTGAAATTTGAGCGCCTACCGTTCCGAAAAGTAAAAGGCCGACAGCAAGAAGTAAATTGTTTTTCATCATATCATGTATAAAAAAACAGTCTGTCCTCTTTCGATCGACAGACTGTTTGATTCATAGTTGTTTTAATAGTTTTATTTAACGCCGTGCATTAATTTTTTAAACAAGGGATTTAAAGCAATCGCTAATAACCCAAGTCCCACGGGAACTAAAGTAAATATCATAAAGAAGAAAGTTAAAGAGTGTTCTTCTTGAATTTGCTCAATCATACCACCCATTTTACCAGCTGTTTTGTTACCAATTGCCACCGCAACATACCAAATGCCGAACATTAAGGCTATCATACGTCCTGGCACCAATTTACTAATATAAGATAATGCTACTGGTGATAAACAAAGCTCACCGAGTGTGTGAAATAAATAAGCGATTATCAGCCAAATCATACTCACATGCACGACAGTTCCTTTTTCGATTCCCATAGAACCAAATGCCAATGCCGCAAATCCAATTCCTAACAAAATCAAGCCAATTCCATATTTACTGGCACCCGTTGGATTGTATTTACTTTCCCACCATTTAGAGAAAAGTGGTGCAAATATGATAATGAATAATGAGTTTAAAATACCAAACCAAGAGGCTGGAATTTCGACTTCTTTAATTTTTTTGCGTGTTATTTCCGCTTTAACTTGTAAACCCGGAGCAATTTTACTCCTATTCTCTTCTTGAATATATCTCAAATCACCTCCTTTGTCAACGTCGATTAAAAAAACTTTTTTTCCATCGCTTAATTCCAAAGGTTCGCGAATAGTCACTTTACCAGGAATCATTTCCATCGTACCGTCAATAACAGTAGATTCCGTAACATAGTTCATCGTTTTCTCTTCTTTACCATCGTCCCCCGTTGCGATAGTTTCGTATTGATTATATGCAACAACATAAGCACTCAATTTCAAGTTTCTATCGATTTTCCAAAAAACAATTAACCAGATTAACAAGAAAGAGAAACCTAAAAATATATTAGACATCGCATATTTCTTAAATGTTTGCTGGAATAACTTAAACAAGACCCATGTAATTATCGCGATAGGAACAACTGTTATAATGATATCTGCAATATTGAACATTGTAGCAGCTGAACCCGTCAAAACTCTCGTTGTATAATCTTTTGCGAACAAGGTCATAGAACCTCCAGCCTGCTCGAAAGATGCCCAGAAAATCACAGTGAAAACTGCAAATAAGACGATCGCAATCATTCTATGTTTTGTAATAACTGGGTAGCGCATAATACGGGAAACCAACAACGCAATGAAAACACCAACACCCGTTAGAATGAAAGCATTTGAAATGTCAGTCCCACCTATCATTAATATGTTGCTCCCACCAATATTACTCATAGGATCATTGATAATCCAAACCAAACCGATTATAGAAGCAATGGCAATCATCACTTTATCAACTGTTGTAAATGGATTCATTCTATCACCTTCAAACTCCAATTTAGGCGCAGCGTCTTTGTCAACTTTTGGTGGCTTAATTCCTATATCACCAAAAATATTTTGAGCGAAGTAGAATTGTAACATTCCGAAGAACATAAAAATTCCAGCCAATCCAAATCCATAACTCCAACCTAATGTCTCTCCAAGATAACCGCAAAGCATAATACCCAAAAAGGCTCCAGCATTTACACCCATATAAAATATCGTGTACGCGCCATCTTTCTTTTCAGGCGTATCCTTGTACATGTATGAGATTATTGATGTCATATTTGGTTTAAAAAAACCATTACCGATAATCAATAAGGCGATACCGATATATAAGAAAATAGGATTAGATTCTAATGCCATTGCTGCATGACCTAAAGTCATAATTGCAGCTCCAATAATTACTGCTCTTCGGTAACCAATGTATTTATCTGCTATAAATCCTCCTAAAATTGGTGTTAAATACACCATTGCAGTGTAAGTACCATAAAGCGATAAAGCTTCTTTCGGCGTCCAATCCCAACCGCCTAAACCAGCTGCACTCACAAGAAATAACACCAATAAGGCACGCATTCCATAATACGAGAAACGCTCCCACATTTCCGTGAAAAATAAGACAAACAATCCTGAAGGGTGACCCAAGACTGTTGATTTGAACATATCGTTACTTTGTGAAGCCATAAGTATTTGTTTAAGGTTTTATTTAAATTAATTTATTGCATTTTCAATTTCGTGTGTCGATGCCTCAACATCTGGCGTTTCTTCATCAACTCCATGCATAAGTTTTTTGATAAGTGGAGAAACTAAAAGCAAGATTATACCAACTGTTATTCCAATGTAGAACAAGGTTTCAAAAAGACCGGCATATGCCGCCTTAGCTGCTTCAATATCTATGGTTTCTCCTTTTGCCACTTCAGGTAAACTTGCAAAATTTGCAAGAAGACTTGCTATGTATTCTGCTCCAGCCGTAGCGAGGAACCAAACGCCCATCATAAACCCGACGATTTTCATAGGTGATAATTTTGTCACATAAGATAATCCAACTGGAGATAAACAAAGCTCTCCCCAGGTATGAAACAAATAGGCTAAAACCAACCAAGCCATCGAAACCTTACCTAAAGCAGATGCTTCAATTCCATAGGCTAATAATCCAAATCCGATTCCAACAAACAAAAGAGCAAACCCGAACTTAACTGCCGCGTTAGGATTTTTCTTACCCAATTTCACCCAAACCCAGGCAAAAACTGGTGCAAACATAACAATGAACATTGCATTTAAACTTAAATACCAGGCTGCAGGAACTGTAGAATCTCCTATCGTACGATCCATTGCTCTATCAGCAAATAAGTTCATAGATGTATATGCTTGTTCGAACAATGCCCAGAAAAAAACAGAAAAAACAATTAGAATAGTAAGTGCGATTAGTCTATTACGTTCAACTTTTGTAGACTTTACGGCCGCATACCAAACAATAAAAATAAGCGCCGCAGCACCAGTAGTCATCAACAATACTTCAACAACGCTGTGTCGCTGAACCATTTGCCATATCACTACTAGAGATAAAATTGAAATTACATAAATTACAGTTTCTCTACTTAAACCTAGAAACACTTTTTGACGAAGTAACTCAGGATCTTTCGGTTCACCTTTACCCATAAAGTACTTTTGCCCCCAAATAAATGTGATTAAACCTAACAACATGCCGATTCCGGCGGCGCCAAAACCCCAACCCCAACCTACATTTTCTCCAAGGTATCCGCAAAGAATAGTTGCAATCCAAGAGCCAATATTAATTCCCATGTAAAATATCGTAAAACCCGAATCACGTCGAGCATCACCTTTTTTATATAACTCTCCGACAATCGAGGAAATATTTGCTTTTAAAAAGCCAACTCCCAAAATAATTAGTGACAAAGAAAAATAGAAAACTTGAAGTGCTCCAGCGTCTCTAACGATTATCCCGTCGGCCATTTTCACCGCAGCATCGCCTTCATATGCCATTCCGGCATGACCGAGAACCAATAAAACAGCACCAAAAATTACAGCCTTTCGAAAACCGAGATACTTGTCGGCTAGAAAACCTCCAATTACAGGCAATGCATAAACCAACGCGGCATAACTGCCCACCAAAAGACTCCCAGCATCATCGCTAAACAAATGGTATTTTACGAGGTAAAAAATCAATAATGCTTTCATACCGTAGAAAGAGAATCGTTCCCACATTTCTGTGAAAAATAGAACGAATAATCCTATTGGGTGTCCCAATAATTCTTTCTGGCTATCTGAAGTTAACGATGTATTATCTGACATTTTTGGTTTTATTTTCGACCCGAAAATAGAAATTATATTTTGATTATTCTATTTTGGTGAGATTTGCAGACAAGAACCTCAATAATTATCATTCGCACAAATCCACCAACACGAATTAAGAAATCTTTTTTAACATTTCCAAAGATACAGTTTTCAACTTTCATTGAACTAAAATATCTCCTTTACAAGCCACTGAAAACCAATACAAACAGCATCTTGAATTGACAGCTAAGCTAATTAATTTTAAAACTAGAATCATAGGTTTGATTGAATTATATAAATCAAAAGAAGCTGATTTATAGATTCACAGTCAAGTTTTCAGGAGACAAATTGAAAATTCGTAAAAAGAATAATCAAGCGTAATTCTTCACTGATTTAGAATATTTAATGAAATTAAAGCAATAAAAAGAGTCTTAAAAGCTAAAGTATTTGCACTGAAAGCAGAGGCTTCTGAAGCTTAACAATTCTTATAAGCTTCATATTCCAGCCCATAGATACTTTTTAATTATCTTTACTCCTTTTATGATAACCAATGATTTTTAAATTTCCCATTTTCCTATCTATCGTTTTAGTTTTATTCTCCGGATGCAAGAACGAACCTGTGAAAAAAATTGAAACGAAGCCAAAAATTGAAATCGTTCGTGAATCATACCCTGAACACACGTATTCAAATACTGAACAAATTCATACAACTCATTTGCATTTGGATCTAGACGTCGATTTTGAAAAGAAAACGATATACGGCGTTGCCCGTCATGAAATGGAAAACTTTGGAACGAAAGAGGCTATTTTTGACATCAAAGGGTTAAAAATTCAAAAAGTAACTTTAGGAAAACATACAGAAATAGAAACAAATTATATCGTTGGTGAATTGGATTCAATTTTAGGTCAACCACTTAATGTAACACTTGATTCCAATAGCAATCAAGTCAACATTTACTACCAAACGACAGATGAAAGTATTGCTTTGGACTGGTTAGATCCGGAAATGACAGGTGGGAAAAAACTGCCTTTCTTATATTCTCAAGGTGAAGCAATTTTAACCCGATCATGGATTCCAATTCAAGACGTTCCTTCCAATAGAATTACCTATTCAGCGGATGTAAAAGTTCCGTCTGAAATGTTGGCCTTAATGAGTGCTGAAAATCCTATCGAAAAAAACGCAGAAGGGAAGTATCATTTTGAAATGAAGCAACCCATTCCGAGTTACCTGATTGCGATAGCAGTTGGTGATTTGGTTTACGAAAAGCTGGGTGAAAATTGTGGCGTTTATTCCGAACCAAATTTAATAGATAAATGTGTTTATGAATTTGAAGAATTGCCGTTAATGATTCAGTCAGCCGAAAAACTATTCGGCAAATACCAATGGGAACAATACGACATTGTAGTTCTTCCTTACTCTTTCCCTTTTGGCGGAATGGAGAATCCCCGTTTGACTTTTGCTAATCCTACATTGATTGCAGGAGATAGAAGTTTAGTTTCGGTAATTGCGCATGAATTGGCCCATTCTTGGTCTGGAAACCTTGTAACTAATCGCACGTGGAATGATTTCTGGTTGAATGAAGGATTTACTGTCTATATTGAAAATCGCATCATGGAAGACATCTACGGCAAAGAAGTTGCAGATATGTTAGCACTTATTGAATTTCAAGAATTGGAAAAGGAACTGATTACAATAGCTGCGGGTCCACATCCTTTTGATTCACGTCTGAAATTGTATTTGAACGGCAGAAACCCAGACGATGGCATGACAACTGTTGCTTACATTAAAGGAGCAATGCTTTTAAAAACATTGGAGGAAAAAGTTGGTCGCGCTAATTTTGACGCTTTCTTAAAAAGATATTTTAAGGAATATGGATTTAAAACTCTGACAACAGAAGATTTTGAAAATTTTATTCGAACTCATTTATTGAACCCAATGCGCATCAAGTTCAACATGAAGGAATGGTTGTACGAAGATGGATTGCCCGAAAATTGCATTAAAATTGAATCCCAACGTTTTGAAGATATTCAAGCTTTGGCAAATAAATTGGCCGAGGGTGAGGATATTTTCAAAGTAAAATGGAAGAAAGACAAAATTGAACGAGAGAATTATACAACCCAAGAATGGTTAGCTTTCATCCGCACTCTTCCCGACACTTTGCCCGCTGAAACAATGGCCTTGATTGACAAAAATTTGAATTTCAAATCGTGTGGCAACTCAGAAATTATGGCAGAATGGTTTGTATTGAGCATTCAAAACAATTACAAAGCAGCATTTCCACCGATGCGGAAATTCTTAATCAAAGTTGGACGAAGAAAATTCATCGAACCTATATTTGAAGAATTGGTGAAAACTCCAGACAACAAAGTTTGGGCGAAAGATTTGTACAAAACTGCTCGAAATAATTACCATTTCGTAACTCGGAATACTGTTGCAGAGATTTTGAGATAGAAATTGCTAATGCATAAAAAAAGTCGTCCGAAAGCGACTTTTTTATGCATTAAACGACTATCCTTAAGCCATCTCCGCCAGTTTCTCTTCCAAAATGGCAATCTTTTGCAAAGCATCAGCTTCTTTCTTTTTCTCTATAGCTACAACTTGTTCCGGCGCTCCAGAAACGAATTTCTCGTTCTTTAGTTTACCTTGAACGCTTTTCAAGAAACCTTTTGTGTAGTGCAGCTCATCTTCCATTTTCGCTTTTTCAGCTTCCATGTCTATGCTTTCGCCAAATGGAATGAAGTATTCGTTTCCGCCAACGATGAAGTTGTTTGCTTGAGGAACTTTCTCCGTTGTATATTCGAATTGTGTCAACTTCCCCATTTTCACAATAACGCTGTCCATTGATTTGTCAATTTCTCCGTTCACTTTCACGAACAGATCCATTTTCACTTTGTTGGCAATGTTATTTTGCTTGCGAATGTTACGAATGTGTGTAATTACCTCTTCCGATTTTTCGAAAGATTTTAAAACAGGCGTATCAACCGTTTTTACTTTTGGCCATTCAGCGATGATGATGTCTTCACCTTCTTTGCGCTCACGAATCAAATGCCACAATTCTTCCGCAATGAAAGGTGTGTATGGTTGTAACAATTTCAATAAATCTTCGAAGAACAATTTCGTTCTCTCCAAAGTTATTTTATCGATAGGCTGTTTGTAACCTGGTTTGATCATTTCCAAATACCAAGAACAGAAATCGTCCCAAACCAATTTGTAAA
>JBDNIA010000264.1:0-1997 GCA_041688525.1 Crocinitomicaceae bacterium
AACAAGTTTCAACCAATGACGGTGGTCCATTTAGCAGTTATTGCCGATTTGTGGATGGATCAGAAATAGTGTTCATATTCAATGATAACAGTGAAAACTATGACGACAATGGTGAATTTCTTCAAGTTAAGAACGATGACCTGCGTGCTGCAGATTACAGCAAAAAAAGAAACGTCGTTGCTCTGGTGACATTGGATATCTTTAGTGGAGAAATCGAACGAAAAACGTTTTTTGATAGGGCAGAGGTGGAAACGATTGCCGTTCCAAAAATGTTTAATGTGGATTACAGTAAAAATGAAGTTTTATTGTATGGAATATACCGCAGAAATGAACGATTTGGCCTATTGAAATTTTGAGAATTAGGATTGATGAACAACGATTTAATTAGAAAAAAAGAATGTTTTTTCGAATTAAATTTGCTAAATTCAAATCAATAACATAATTTAGTCTTTCAAATCAAAAAAATAAAACGTCTATCGATACATAGTTACACTTAATTAATTAGTTTTTTTAATAATTTAAAAGTGTATACTATGTCTTTGAGAGAACAAGATGATAGCGTTTTAGTATCCCTGTATGTTAATGGTAATGAGAAAGCATTCGAAACGCTAATGCTGCGTCATAAAGATCGTATTTATCGTTCTGTTTACGTCAAAATCAAAAATCCGGCATTGGCTGAGGATATATTCCAAGAAGTTTTTATCAAAATCATCAACGTGATGAAACTAGGTAGATACAACGAAGAAGGGAAATTTTTACCTTGGGCCCTGCGAATTGCCCAAAACATGGTCATTGATCATTTCCGAAGAAATAAAAAAATCAAGTTGATTTCCGAAAGTTCATCAGCAAGTGATGATTACAATATATTTCACACCTTAAAGTTGCAAGATGCAAATATTGAAGAATGCATTACCAAGGAGGAAATGGAGCAACAAATTGTAGGTTTAATTGATTTTTTACCTGAAGCGCAAAGAGATATCTTACTGATGAGGTTGTTTCAAGAAATGTCATTTAAGGATATTGCTGAGGCAAAAGATATTAGTATAAACACGGCTTTGGGAAGAATGCGGTATGCTCTAATCAACATGCGAAAAATAATGGAAGAACGAAATATCGTTTTGGATGTAGCTTAAGGTTTGCGATTAAAATTTCTAAATAAAAACGCCATTGGATTTTTCATCCAATGGCGTTTTCGACTTAAAATAGTACTAATTCTTTGAAATGATAATTTTTTTATTTGTTGTCGATGTATTGTTCGTTAAGCGAACAATGTACGCTCCCGAGTAAAGAGTTTGAATATCAAAATAAGAGATTGTCTGTCCTTTATTTATTTTTTTTTTCTTCGATAAGCCTTCCTGATACATCTAATAATTCAACTTTCACATCTTCTTTCACCAAACCGTTTATTTGAATTGCTATTAAATCACTAGCTGGATTAGGGAAAACTGAGATATTCATCTCTTCTAAGTCAATAGAATTCACGCTAGCGGTTGAATTGTAAACCGTTGTTGGCTCAGAAATGGACGTTACTTTTCTATTGGCGTAATTTCCATAATAAGTTGGTCCAACGACATAAGGATAAGCCGAGTTCCAGTTTGCATCAACGGTTGCAAAATAGGCATAGGTTCCATTTGGATATTCAGGTGTAATGCAAAATCGACCATTGTGAACATCTAGAAAATCTTGTGATGTATTGGCAACGAATTCGTAATCTTCTCGAAAGTAACCTAAGAAATATGTTGAGCTTACGGCAGGACCATCTGCAACATCAGTACCATCTGCCCAATGCGTGCGAACAGTAATGTTTCTCAAATTGTATCCAGATTTTATTCTAGTAATTCCACCGGTACCATTCGTATTTGCATAGGCATAAGCCCCGTAAATTGGGAATCCATCATATGCAAAACCAATTAGCGGAGAATGTTGCGTGTTATCGATTGAGTATAAACCGTCAGCATCGTAAAGATTGCAAATTGTGGATATTACATTCAAATCCA
>JBDNIA010000265.1:0-8202 GCA_041688525.1 Crocinitomicaceae bacterium
AACGGAGCAAAAATGTGGATTTCAAATGCACCTTTTGCAGATATCGCTGTAGTTTGGGCGAAAAGTGAGGAAGGTCGGATTCACGGATTAGTAGTTGAAAGAGGAATGGAAGGTTTTTCTACCCCAGAAATGCACGGGAAATTATCACTTCGGGCTTCCGCAACTGGCGAATTAATTTTTGTCGATGTAAAAGTGCCAAAAGCAAATATATTACCGAATAAATCTGGATTAGGCGCACCTTTAAGTTGCTTGGATTCTGCACGTTTTGGCATCGCATGGGGGGCTTTAGGCGCAGCAATGGATTGCTATGATTTAGCATTAAGATATTCGAAAGAAAGAACCCAGTTTGGGGTGCCAATTGGTTCGTTTCAGCTTATTCAAAAGAAATTGGCAGAAATGATTACGGAAATTACGAAAGCACAATTATTGACCTTGCGATTAGGTCAATTGAGAAATGAAGGCCGTGCAACATCAGCTCAAATTTCAATGGCAAAACGAAATAATGTAGAAATTGCGTTGAACATTGCACGAGAAGCAAGACAAATTCATGGCGCTATGGGTATTACGAATGAATATTCTATTATGCGTCATATGGCGAATTTGGAATCGGTCGTTACCTACGAAGGGACGCATGACATTCATTTGTTAATTACAGGAATGGACATTACGGGTATACCAGCGTTTACGCGTGAGATGCCAGAGATTTAAGATATCTCTTGAAGACTCGGTCACACTAATACGAACTTATATTCCATAAAATCTGATAGACAAAAAAAGCAGCATTTTTTAAATGCTGCTTTTTTTATTGCTTATTAAAGTAAAAAATTTATTTGAACAGAAACTTAATTGGGTTCCCGAAATGTACTGGCGTGCCCGGAGGAGAAGTCATCACCAATGAAATTTCGTTGTCAATTTTTACTTTTGTTACCTTCGGTTTTTGGTAGATTTTTTTTGTTTCCTTATTTTTCATGCTTGCTAATTTAATTTATTTCGAAATAATTATTCTCTCTGTTTTGATGTTATTTTGGTTGCTTACTCTCACAAAATAAATGCCTGCAGCTTCTTCAACTTTCAACTTGGTGCTTGTTTGAGTAATGGCACACGTACTTAGCACGCGTCCAGCAAAATCTATTACCGAAATAACTCCATTTGGAATAAGCATATTATTTAACACAACACTAACGTTCCCTGACACATCTGCTGTGATGGTAATTTTATCTTTCGTTAATTCATCAATTGACAAGGCATTGCTAGGTTGGAAATGCAATACAAAACGATCTTCTACAAGGCCAGCAGCAGCCGTAAACGTATACGCCGTATTGTTGCTTAAATGAGACATTGTTTGCATTAATTTATCTTCTAAGTAAACCATTCCGCTAACAACATGCACTTCTGCCCCTTCTATTGAGAATTCATTATCTGAATTGAATACAGCGGTTAATGGCACGGAATACGCTGTCCCACTTGTGTAGTTCAATCCGTTGATAGCGACTTTTGTATTTTCAATTACAGAGTACAATTGAGACGCCCCATTTACAGCCATTTTTTCTGAATCGAAAGCGTCTTTTGTGTCTGCCGCATTTTCATCGAAGAAAATAACAGTTTGATCATTTCGTTGTCCGCTCTTCAAATTTAAGCGCACAAATATAGGGAAATCTGTTGCTTGGGTTTTCAATCCGCTGCTTGTTGGTTGGTGACTGCGCATGGAATTGGTCATCGCTAAAGATCCTGTTCCACTGGAAACCAGTGTCCAAAAACCTTGCATTGGCGCAATATATTGATTAACGAGCGATCCTGAATTACTAATCCCAAGGCCTGTTGTTAAACTGAAGACATCAAACACTTTGTTGCCCAAAGCATCTTTTGTTTGGAACCAGATGGAAGGTTCTATGTTTGTTTTTGTGATAGCGTCCCAATCCAAATAAGATGGATAAGGGTTACTCACCAGATTGTATCCTGAAGCACTAGATGTTCCTGTTTTCGTTAGCCCCGATACGTTTATGGCACCATTGTTAATTGCACCACCCGTAAAGTTGACGGTTTGATTCCCGCCAAAAATGGTTCCATACCCTTGTCCTACCGATAATCCTGTTGAGTTACCAATAATTTCCGTAAATCCTTGCGTGGCTTCACTATAGGACCATACTCTATTTGCAGCACTTGGATTGAGAGCATTTGTTGTACCCGCAGCAACGGGTGAACCCATGTAATAAAAACGACCTGTAACCGAAGAAGTTATTCCCGAGCCAACTGTGGCTTGGTTGACGTTCCACGTGCCTGAACCAGCAACTGTGCTTGAAGCACCTTGTACTAACGTAGCGCCTGAACTAAGGGTTATTGTTCCATTATTTGTAAGGACTCCGGTTACCGTAAGGTTGGCATTGGCGTTTACTGCCAGGGTTTGGCCCGTGCCAATCGTTAAAGTACTTACGGTTGGCGTTACCGTACCTGTGGGGATGATTACATTGTTTGTAGAAGTTGGAACACTCGCCGGAGTCCAATTAGAAGCTGTGTTCCAGTCTGTGCTGGTTGTGCCGTTCCATGTTGGGGTAACAGCAACTAGAGCACCGCCAAAAGCTAAACCAAGAGTTCCTAAACTTGTCGAGTAATAACCCCAGCCTCCAGTAGTTGTTTGACCACTTGCGTAAAATCGGATAGTAACAGTTGTGGAGGCGCTAACATTTTGTAATGCGCTAATTCCGGACAAATTTATTTGTGTCATATTGCCGTTTCCAATTTTTGAAAATGATGAACCAATTAAGGTAAAATTATTTCCATCGAGGCTATATGCGTATTGCATATTAACTCCTGGGGTGCTTGAGAAAGAAGTCGTTCCTGCAAAGTTAGCATCAATTGTTGATAGCGATAAAGTATAACCTGTTGTCGCAGAAAATGTATTTTGAAAATAGTCTGAGTTGGCAACAGAAATGCCGTTATTTTGAAAGCCAACTGTTCGGAAGGAGTTAGCCGCATTGCTTGGTCCAGCACCCGGCCCTCTTGTTAGAGCACTTGGCGAATCGAGATTTGTATCGTAAACCTCCGGATCACTCGTATTCGGTGAAGACTCTCCCCAGAAATTCCAAGAAGCGATTTGGCTCCATGCTAGGAACGGCATTATCAAAAGTATTAATAACAGGTTTTTCATAATCTTCATTTTTGTTAGGTCGTGAAGTTCGTTTATTTTGGATTGGTGTACATTAATCATTAAGCGTCTTTAAAAAGTAGATTAATCCTTAAGGCACAGACTGTAATATACGAAAATAAATATATCTTTGAATCCTGTCCAATCACTTTTTCAAAATGAATTTAATTTTTAACCAATCGAAAACCTTTGAAAGATAGAGAGATGAAAGAATTTATTTTGGAAATAGTAAGTAAAAAAGACCAATTCATTGCTAAAACCACTATTGATGAAATGATGCTGGTTCCGCTAAAAAACGATGTGGTACATTTCAATCAATTTTTAACATTAAACGAGGTTGGGGCATTTATTTGGGAGCAAATAGAAGTGTCAGATACATTAAATACCCTAACAAACAAGGTTTGCAATGAATTTAAAGTCAGCGAGAAGGAAGCGTCTGACGACATTTCAACTTTTTTGGGTGATTTGAATAGATTTATACAAACCACGTAATACGGATGTCGAGCGCACCAATCTATTTGACTATTGCTGATTTCATTTTACAATTAAATAGCGTGGATGGTCATCCCATAAAATTAGACAGTGGCTTTGCTCATTTTTATGCAGGAAAAGAGGCTTTACAAAAGATAGATCTCACCCTAAACTGTTTTAGTATGATCCCTGATAATTTGAAAAACCCCGTGGTTTCGCTTTACAAAGCAAATGTTGCGGATGGAAAACTGTGGGAGATTTTTAAACATGATGTTGGTTTGCAGTTGATGGTTTATGATCCAGATAACCCTGGTATTTTGCAGCAAATTGCTCTATACGATGAACACAAACAAATTTGGCAAATTTATTCAGAGAAAACCCAAATCAATAATGACGAGGTTATTTTCCCGCTAAAATACCCTCTTGCTCCTTTGGTAATGTATTATCTTACCGTTAAAAATGATGCAATAATGATTCATGCTTCTGGAATTTACGACGGCAAGAAAGGGCGCATTTTCTCCGGGTTTTCAGGCGTAGGAAAAAGTACGATGGCGAAGCTTTGGAATGAAAAAGCAAGCATGGTGGTCAATGATGATCGACTCATTCTGCGCAAAATAAAAGGTGTTTATTGGATGTTTAATACGCCTATGGATTATACGGATGACTACAAGAAAACGCCAGTTGACCATATTTACTTTCCTTATCATCACTCCGAAAACAAGTACGAACGATTGAAGGGCGTTCAAGCCATCGCACAAATGATGGCATTTTGCATACAACACGGTTACAGCAGTGAAAACATGTCGGCACATTTTGATTTTATTGCTGCGCTTTCGCAAAAAATACCGCTTTCAAAAATTGGTGTAGTTCCAACACTCGAAGTTGTAGATTTTATAAAAGAACAAGATGCAAAACTGGACTAAAAAACGACCTATAGATTTTGAAGATGTTTCGATAGAGGTTCAATTACTTTTGTTGATTTCAAGGCCGAATCCATTAGCACATCTTGAACAAATTATTAAAATCACAACTTCTGAAGTCGATTGGTTACGGTTTATCAATTTAGGACTGAGCACCCAACTTGCATCACTTGTTTACTACAACAACAAAAAATTTGAATTGAACGCGTTACCTGAAAATGTTGCGCAAAAATTTAAGTTATACCAATACCAGCTGATCCAGTTCAACACGCATTTGTATGCAGATTATTATCTTTTTCAAAAGAAATGCAATGATCTTGGAATTCTTTGCCTTCCCATAAAAGGAATTTATTTGGCAGAAAAGCTCTACGCAGAAAATTATTTACGACAAATTAGTGACATTGATTTGGTTGTTTTGCCAGAAGATCACGACAAAATCATGCAGATTTTAAGTGATTTTGGATGGAAAATTAAACGAACAGTCTATAAATCCAAGTATCACGAAGATAAATTAAATTGCCACACTCCCTTTAACGTTATTAGCAAAGCAAATGCGTTCGATTTTCATTATGAACTGTTTGACAAAGGTCGTAATGTTTCTATGCCTATTTCTGTTTTGTCTAAACGTCTACAGAATGATAATTTAGTTGGTTTAGGAATCAAACGATTTGATCTGTGCGATCTTTTTATTTATTTGTGTTTGCATCAACACAAACATCTTCGCAGTGGCAACGGCATAAAACTTTGTGCTTTTGCCGATCTTTCTCATTTTATTCACACATACAAGAATACTTTTACGCTAAAAGAACTTCTTGAGCGGAGTTCAGAATTTAACCTAAGAAAAGAGATAGAATTGATGTTAACTTTTGTTCGTCGCTTGTGGATGCCTGAAAATGATCCCTTTTTTCAGGATACAGACATCTCAGAGTTTTCACCCGAGATAAGCAGAATGGTATTGGCTGAATTCGGTGAAATTAAACTGACATTGTTCGAAAAAAATAAATCCTTCGTGCTTAATAGGAAGAAAGAATATTTTCACGGCATTACAATTATTCCCTTGCTTTGGTTTGATTTATTTCCTACTTCCGCCTTTTTGAAACAAGCATATGGTAAAAAAACGTATGTAGGAAGTTGGCTGAAACGATTTCTAAAACAATCAGCAAAACGAATTATCGATTAGAACTTCAGAATGTTAAAATAGCCTTTTAGATTTTTCCGACTCCAGCAGTAGAAGGTATGCAAACCGGCAATTTTATGTTTAGGAAAAATAAATTGCTCCTTGCCATTTCTATTGCGCGCGGTAATCTTCCCTAGGTAATTGTCTTCCGTTATCACTTCATATATCTTAAAAACTGAATCTCCTTTTGTTATTGGAATCGATGTATTTTCATTCCTTTGGATTTTCACCACTCTGTGAGCAATGAAAACCCCGTTTAGTTCAAAAGCAATGATGTCGCCCACTTGGATAAATGAAAAACCGATTGGCTCTACTTTTAATTTGTCACTAGGTTTTAATGTTGGATACATACT
Organism: Crocinitomicaceae bacterium; assembly: GCA_041688525.1. Taxonomy (GTDB): domain Bacteria; phylum Bacteroidota; class Bacteroidia; order Flavobacteriales_D; family Crocinitomicaceae; genus UBA2040. The sequence continues at coordinate 6,064 of JBDNIA010000265.1, forward strand.
ATATCCTGTGGAATTGATCCAAACTGATTTGCCGGCGGCTAAAATTTCAGGAATCCATTTCCTAACTTCAACTTTATTCATCTTTATACCGTTTCTCGAATATCCTTCACATTCAATTGCAAAGTCGTTTTATCATTCCACACATTACTTTCTAGCGTGTAAATAATGTCGGCGGGCATTCCAGCAGCTATTAAATCAATTTTATCGGCAAGATTAAAACCTATTGCCTCCATAGTGAAAGGACAGTTTGGTTGGGTAAGCGTTAGTTTTAAATGTTTTTCTTTCAAGATTTTGGCTGAAATTGAGAAGACATTTCTTGTAAGAAAAACTGGTTTCATATTTCCAGGTCCATGCGGTTCTAATTGATCGAGTACTCTTTTTAACCTTGGTAAGGTTTGAATTGGTTCATTGGGTTTGAATATATCCGAGAAATTGAGTTCCAAATCAATATTTTCTGTTGGCGTGAGTTCGTCAACTTTTATTTTGGCAGCGACAATTTCTTCAAATCGCTCTTTGAATTCTTCTATTTTTTCTTTTTTTATTGTTAATCCGGCAGCATGGGCGTGACCGCCAAATTTCTCGAGTAAATCTTCGCATTTTAGGAGGGCTTCATGAATGTCGAAATCATTAACTGTGCGAGCTGAACCGGTTAAAAGGCCATCTTCACCTTCAGCTAAAACAATGGTTGGCCGAAAATGCTTTTCAATTAATCGGGAAGCCACGATTCCCACAACACCTTTGCTCCAGTTTTCCTTGTATACAACTGTAGTTCGCTGTTCGTTGCCGTCATTTCGATTTGAAATTATTTCCAGTGCTTCGGCAGTTATTAGTTCATCTAGCGCTCTTCGTTCTGTGTTGTGTGCGTTAATCTTTTCCGCGAATTCCTGTATTTTATTTTCATCGGTTGAGATTAACAATTCAACGGCGTCTGAACCCAAATTTATTCTTCCTGCGGCGTTTATCCTTGGGGCAATACTAAAAACTATATCCGTTAGCGTAAGTGGTTTCTTCTTTCCTGCAATATCGAGCAGTTTCTGAAAATTTGGCCGCGTATTTTCATTTAAAATTTTCAGACCAAAATACGTCAATATCCTATTTTCTCCGGTAACTGGAACAATATCTGCGCCCGTAGCTACAGCTACGAAATCGAGTAAATTAAATAGTTCTTCTTTATCGTAGTTATTTGCTTCTTGCACTGCCTGAAGCATTTTAAACCCAACACCACAACCACAGAGTTCCTTATAGGGATAATTGCAATCTTTCTGTTTTGGGTCTAAAATTATAGCATTCGGCAATTCGTCCCCGGGTTCGTGGTGATCGCATACAATAACATCAATTCCGTGTTCGACTGCCCAATCAATTTCGTGTTTGTTTTTGACACCACAGTCTATCGTAATTATAAGCTGAACGCCGTCCGCAACGGCCTTTTCCATTGCGATTTGCGAAACACCATAACCTTCGGCATAACGGTCTGGCACGTAAAAAGTTAGGTTCGTCAGTTTTTTAGAAAAATAAGTATATAGCAATGCCACAGAAGTAGTGCCGTCTACGTCATAATCGCCGTATAACAACACTTTATTTTGATTAACTATGGCGTGATTGATTCGTTCAACTGCTTTCTGCATGTTTTTCATGAGCAGTGGATTGTTGAGTTTGGATAGATGTGGCCGAAAAAATTTTTCAGCTTCTACGAAGTTATTAATATTTCGTTGCAACAATATTTCAGCGACTACCGCATCTGTCTTTATGGCGAGGCTCAACTGACTTACTTTTAATGTTTGAATAGATTCAGCGATTAACCAACGTTTTTGCATAGGATATTTATTAATAGTTTAAGATAGGAAAAAAATTATTATTATTTGCTTATTTTCACTTCCTTTTTTAGTCAATACCACAATATGGTATGAATTTTCTTCTTAAAGGGAATTAGGATGCTAGAAGCAAGCATATAAAATTGTAAAAAATCACTCGCCTCTGATATATCTCGTTATATATTTAAAATGCATATCGTGAACTTTACCAGTAGAACGTAACTAGCTTACGTTCACCGACACGAACTTTGTATAAAATTAGTAATATGAAGTTAGTAGAATTTTTCAATACTTATCCGAATGAAGCTGAGTGTAAAGCTAAATTCAA
>JBDNIA010000266.1:0-2162 GCA_041688525.1 Crocinitomicaceae bacterium
TGGTGGATTTAAAAAAGCCGGCGACTTGCAGAAAGCGGTGAACGGTTTGTCCAATGAAGAATTCAAAATTCTGATGAGCCACGATCCCTCGCATTGGGATGCTCAAGTGGTGGACGACGAAAAACATTTTCACCTTACTTTGGCAGGCCACACGCACGGTATGCAATTCGGTATAGAAATCCCAGGCTGGATCAAGTTCAGCCCTGTACAATGGCGTTATCCGCGTTGGGCTGGAATATACAAGGAGAAAGAGCAAGTACTTCATGTCAATCGTGGATTTGGTTTCTTGGCTTATCCTGGTAGGGTTGGCATAAAACCCGAAATCACTGTAATTGAATTGAAGCGTGGCTAAAATTTCTTTATTCTAAGAAAAAGTTTACTTTTATTTCATGCTAGCCTTGTACATCTTAATTGCCCTTTTCATCGCTTGGATTTGGGTGGATTACTTCCGATTAATTGATATTTTTCAAAAGAATAACTTTGGTTATGCGCTCTTGGTGTTTGTCATGGGAGGAGCGTCTGTTCTGATTGTTCTCCAAATCCAGCGCTTTATTTTGTATCCTTCCGGTTGGTCGATGGATGGTAGCTTTTTTAACCAGTTTGCCTATTCTGTCTTTGGAATTGGTTTGATTGAAGAAATAGCAAAACTGACACCTTTCCTTCTTTTCCAAAGTTTGTTCAGGAAACATTTAACCGAACCAATCGATTATATCGCTTTTATTTGCGTTTCGGCTTTGGGGTTTTCGGCTGTTGAAAATGTCATGTACTTTGATAGTTACGGTGCAGGAGTTATCTCATCAAGAGCTATTTTGTGCTCTATTAGTCATATGTTTGATTCAGCAATAGTTGCCTATGGTTTTGTTTTGGTGCGCTTTCATCCGAAACAGAAGAATAACCCCCTGGTTATATTTGCCTGTTTGCTTCTCGCCGCTCTAGCACACGGCATTTATGATTTCTGGTTGATCTACGAAGGCATAAGTTTTGGCTTCTTTGTTACCTTATTTTTCTTCTTTGGCACCATTTCCATTTTTGCGGCTATTTTGACCAATGCGATTAACAATTCTGTACATTTCACCTATAAAAAAGCCATCGATATTGATTTCTTGTCCAAGAGAATGATGTTTTATTATGCTATAGTATTCTTCGTTCAATTTGCACTCATTGCCATCGAAAGAGGTATTTTTACGAGCCTTATTTCCCTCTTGTACTCTTTGTGTACAATTGGTTTAATCGTCTTTGTCTCCGTTTTGAGAATGAGTCGCTTTCAATTAATTCAAGGCAGATGGAATCCGATAAAATTTCAAATGCCTTTTGAATTTAATAGCCGAAAGGATGTAATTTATGAGGGATTTCAGCCTTTCGGGATTCGTGTTCGCGGCGCTTCCTTCAATGAAATTTACCTCTCACAGTTTTACGAAGAATACGTGGAAATTCACCCCGTTTCTAGCACGCGTTCAAAAATGAAAAAGCCTTTACTGGCATTCGTAGAAAAGAAAATATTTCTACAAAATGACCAAGCGTACTTCCTTCTAAAAATAATTGAAAATCAAGAAAATGGGACTTATGAAGAATGTTTGGTTAAACCAAAATCAACTGGTACGACCAAAACCAAAAACAATTATCCCATTGTCGCGAGAATGGAAATAACCGAAGTTCCTGACAAAAAAGACTCCAGCAAAATGAAAATGAAATATCGATTTGTGGAATGGGTGTTTCTGAAAGGAGTGAAGGGATAAATCCTATCCCGTAAGCCCAGAGGCTAGAAAAGAATCCAACATTGTTTGAAGGAAAGGTAAGGTTTATCAAAAACAAAAAACTGTATTGAATACGTTTTAATATGAGAAAAATGAGTTAGATTAGTTGGGGTATACTTTGAAAATAATCCATTTTTGGAATACTAAAATGTTAAGAACTATGGCAAAAAGACAAGCCGTTTTTTTCAATCCAATTAGTGTAATACAATTTGCTTATATTTACTGAGAAAGTTGTTTATCTGTTACACATTTGTAGCGCATAGCGACTTGTTGAACAAAAGCTTCGCTAGCCTGCATTGTGTTTTAATAACCTAAAATTACATTTTTTACGTATACGAAAGCTCATTTTAAACTAAAAAAGATGTCTTTCAAAAAAGAAAACTACACCACCACTTTGGTGAGTGCCAA
>JBDNIA010000267.1:0-7242 GCA_041688525.1 Crocinitomicaceae bacterium
GTACCTAAAAAACAAATTGTTAGTTTATTGGTTTTAACGATCGAACAGCATCCTTTTCAATTTCCACCCATTTTTGTTTGTATAGATTACCGAGCGCTTTCTTGAAATTCTTCTTACTCATTCCTGCTTGACGTTTTATTTCTTCAGGGGAACTTTTATCATGTAAATGAAGAATTCCCCCTCTTTTTTGAATAAGAGCAAATAATTCTTCAGAAAGTGGTTCTATTTTCCCGTATCCCTCTGGTTCAAGTCGAACATCGAGTTTCCCATCTTCACGAATATTGTATACGTAACCAGTTGTAGTTTCGCCTTTTAAAAGCCTTTTATTGTAGTCTTGATGATAAATTAACCCAGCAAAACGATCATCGACGATTACTTTTACACCTAAGTCAGTTTCATCGTCAATAATAATATCTACCGGTACGTTTAAGACAATATCCCCTGTGTCGGTTGAATAGAACTTTTTAAATTTAGTGGTTGCAACGAGACGATCTGTAAACTCATCCAGATAAAGATAAACTAAGACTTCCTCCCCTTCAACTAACTTGTATCGTTGCTCACGGTAAGGAACCATTAAATCTTTTTCAATTCCCCAATCTAAGAAAGCACCAAAGTTATTCACTTGATTTACTTTTAGGTACGCAAATCGATCAACAGTCACTCTTGGATGCAAAGTTGTTGCTATTAAACGATCTTCTGAATCTCGATAAAGAAAAACGTTGACAACTGTCCCTTCTTCCCAATCGTCTTTAACTAGTTTTTGTGGTAATAATACATCACCATCGTCATCTCCGAGGTAAACGCCAACGCTGGTAAATCTTAAAATGGGAAGGTTATTGTAATCGCCTAGAATCATGAATTAGAAATAAAGTGCAGATGCCAATTTAGAGTTAACAACTAAACAAGGTAAATTTAAACTATTAGTAATAAGGGATTGACCGAAAGTTTCGAATTGAGGAAGAATACTCTCAGAATGATAGGAAAAGGCTAATAATTCTGCTCTCATTTCATGCGCGTATGCTTCAATTTTTTTTATGTAAGGACCTTTTGATTCAAGTTTTACAAACTCTGCCTTTACATTTCTTTCTTCGTAATTGTTTTTAACAATATGAATACGAGTTTTCATTGTCATTAATAATCGCTCGTCACTTTGAGATTCATAAAGAATATGAGCTGTTCCTTTAAATATAGCTGCCATATCTCCAGCTATATTTACGATTTGCAAAGATTCTTTCGTTAAATCAATTGGGACAATAATATTTTTAATATCTCTTAGCAGAGTTCCTTTTTGAACAACTAAAAATGGCACTTCAGAATGGCGAATCATTTTAATAGCGTGAGATCCGAACAACTTTTGCAAACCCAAAGCACCGTGTGTTCCCATTATAATAAGTTGCGCACGTTCTTGTTTCGCCAAGCTGCCCATATCTTCAATAAAATTACCAACTTTTACCAAAGGGGAGAGGGTTATTCCTTCTGGCAACTTTCTTTTCGTAATGATCTCCATCAACTTAGAAGTGGCTTGAATTTCTTTATCAGCCTCATTAACGACATGCATTAATTTTATATCTATATGTACGTGATTAGCAATATGCAATGCATAATCTAAGGCAGCGTCTCCAATATCAGTGAAATCATGCAGCACGATATATAAATTCTTACTCATAACGGTCTAAATTGTTTTATCAAATATACCAAAAGGCTTTTAAATTTTTACAAACTCACAAAAAAAGATAGTATCGAATTATTGATTTCACCATTTTTTTCTCTTTTTCTTCATTTTTTTTAAATCACTGTAAGGATATTGATTACTTGGATCTCGTGTATCTTTGGACTTTTTGATCTTTGGTGTTTTGGTTCTTTTTTCTTTTTTTGTATTTTTCTCACTTCCTTCTGGTAAAGCGGAAGAATGACCACTTCCTCCCGTTGGGGAGCCAGAATCAGTTGGATCTATCCACTTATTTTTCAATTTTATTGTATTGATATTTCCATCGCTATCTGGGGCTTTAATAGTTAATTTTTCCGCAGTTTTGGAATTAACAGCGACAACATCTTCTTTTAGAACCCATTTTCCAGATTTTAATTCAAATGCATCATAAGACATATCAGGAACATAGTAAGCATAAAAACCAGCCAATCCAGTGCTCTCAGGAGATAAGTGATCCATCAATATACGTTCGTATTTTTCGTCATAGCGCAAAGACATATTGCTTTTTTTTGAATATTCGTAGAACACTCTTTTAAACGTTTCGTTTCCCACTTTAAAAACGGGACTACCAAGTTTCGCTTGATTTCCAGAAAAGTACAAAGCGTCGATTAATTTCATGTTTGAACTAGCGCTGTTCCCATCCCAACCGAGTAGAACATACATGTCCCGATTTCCCTTTTCAAATGGTATGATTTGATAATACAAAGCTCCATACCAAGATTTCGAATCTAAAATTCCCATTGGCTTCAAAGCCATTACATCATTGAATTTTTGAAATTCAATTTTTTTAATTTCCTTTTTACGTTCATCGTATCTCAGTATAAAGCAGTAATACTTTTGAGTAAAATCATCTTGTTCTACATTCCAATTGAAAATACGCACAAGGTTATCGGAACTTTTAATTATGCCAACCGTCTTTAACTTTGAAAAAGGATAATTAAAAGCTTGTTTAAAATCTAAAGTTTCGGAAAGTTTTAATTTGAACAGCAAATTTCTTTCTTCTTTCTCTTGATTGTTCTCGGCGTTTCTTAGTGAATTTAGAAAATTAACCAATTCATTTTCCTTTTGAACCATGGATGTGTCCGTTTGCGCATGACCTGCAAAATTTGCCAAAAAAAGGTAAATGAGTACTTTAACGGAGCTTTTCATTTTGGAGGATTTATGTGTTTAGGCCCACTAAAAAACCATAAATATTGTTTTTTATACTGGAAATCGAATTTTTCTAATACTTTAATAACGCTTGTTTGGATTAATTGTTGTCGATGTCACGCGCCAGATTTTATAATTTTTTCAAGTCAGAGATTGCCTTTTTTGGATTTTCGGCATTAAAAACAAAATTACCGGCGACTAAAGCGTTTGCGCCAGCTTGAATTAATAATGTGCCAGTTTCTAGGTTGACCCCACCATCTACCTCAATTTTGGCGTTGGAGCCTTTTCTGTGGACTAAGTTGGCCAATTGTTCAACTTTATAAATGGTGTTTTTGATGAATTTTTGGCCTCCAAATCCTGGATTTACAGACATAAGTAAAACCAAGTCTAAATCTTCTATAATATCATCGAGCAATTCAATTGAAGTGTGTGGGTTAAGAGCTACTCCAGCCATCATTCCGTGTGCTTTTATATTTTGAATTGTTCTGTGAAGGTGGGGGCATGCTTCGTAATGAACGGTTAACATATCTGCTCCAGCTTTTTTAAATTTCCCTACATAGTCGTCCGGATTAGAAATCATTAAGTGAACGTCCAATGGTTTTTTCGCATGCCGTTTTATAGCGGAAATAATAGGGAAACCAAAACTAATGTTCGGAACAAAAACACCGTCCATGACGTCCACATGAAACCAATCCGCATCAGAAGAATTGATCATTTCTACATCGCGTTGAAGGTTCGCAAAATCACAAGACAAAATTGAAGGAGAAATGATTGTAGACATAATTTTTTTTAGCAAAAGTATAAATTTTAAAATGATTTGTATGCTTTTGTCTTAGACGTGAGCAGAACATTCAATACTTAATAATCCTCTCATAAGTAGAATATTCTTTATTTTTGGCTTTTCAAAACAACGTACAATATGGGAATAAATGTTCTTACCCTAATCTTAATAGTCACAGTTTTAATTTCTATGCAAGCCATGCAAAACGGAAACTTGAAAGAAAGACTGATGTATTCGCCTTATTTAGTGAAACACAACAACGAAGGCTATCGAATTTTTACGCATTTATGGATTCACTCAGATGTCGCACATTTATTCTTTAATATGTTCTCTTTGTATGCATTAGGTGGTGTGCTCGAAATGGAATTAATAAATGAATATGGTAGACTTAAGGGCGAGCTACATTTCCTCACCATTTATCTTTTGGGCGGTTTGTTTGCAACATTAATACCTTACATTCGGAATCATGAAAATCCAGCCTACCGATCTTTGGGAGCTTCAGGAGCAGTTTCTGCCATCATATTTGCTGCAATTTTATGGCGACCCGAGATGGAGCTTCAAATCATTTTTGTGCCAATACCATTCAAAGCATATTGGTTTGGCATTTTTTATTTGGCCTATGAAATATGGATGGATAAGAAAGGAAATACCGGAATAGCGCATGATGCTCATATTGGAGGTGCAATTTTAGGGATTGTTTACGTTTTATTAGTTAATTTTGATAAGCTCGCTAATTTCGGTCAACAATTTACTTCCTAAATCCATGTCACATCTATTTCAAAATATTAACGGAGAAGTACTTGAGTCCTCTATAAGTGGAATCAGTTCAAGCAATAGATCCTATTTATACGGAGATGGTTTGTTTGAATCTATTCGTGTCTTCAATGGGGAATTAATTAATCTTGAAAACCATTTTAAACGTTTACAAGAAGGAGCTGTGCTCCTGAAAATAAGGCTGCCTAATTATTACACCGAAGAATTTTTTAAAGAAAAGATTGAAGAATTACTGCAATTGTCTAAAATTGAAAAAGGCGGAAGAGTGAGACTGTCAATTGACAGAATGGCTGGGGGCAATTATACACCAGAATTCAACGAAGCGACTTTTTCTATTGAGGTGAAACCAATAAATTCAAGCGATTTTGAATTAAATTCCAAAGGTTTAGAGGTGGATGTCTTTACGGATATTAAAAAAAGCAGAAATAAACTTTCAAATTTTAAAACAAAAAATGGATTAATTTATGTGTTATCCGGAATACATGCAAAAGAGAAGGATCTTGATGATATGCTGATAATCAATGAAGACTTTGGGATTATCGAAAGCTCTAGTTCAAATCTATTTGTTGTGAGCAACGGAGTACTTTACACTCCAGGATTAGAAGACGGTTGTTTGGCTGGGACAATGCGAATGCAAATAATAAACTTAGCGCTTCGAAATGGTGTAAAAGTATACGAGAGTAAAATTTTACCACAAAATTTGTTGAGTGCCGACGAAGTTTTTTTAACCAATGCCATTGAAGGAGTAAAATGGGTAATAGGATACCGCACAAAAAGATACTTTAACAATACTTCTCGAAAGTTTGTTGCAATGTTGAACGAGTTTTGGGAAAAGCAATTAGAACCTGAAGACAATAGCCTGTCTACTGATGAATGAAATAAGGACCCTAGAAACAAATCATAAAATCAAATCACTTCATTCCTTCCAAAAAAGCAAAGAATGTAGTATCTTTGTAGCTAAATACGACAGGTGTAATTAAAATCAGGCGTATTTACTTCATATTCTAATTGATTTGTATTGACAAAATTGTCTTTTGCCATTAACTTAATTGAGAAATTGAAAAAGACATATTTTACTTTTAATCAAAAAAAATAAATGGGTAAATCACAAGAAACATACAGTAAAAAAGAAAAAGAAAAAAAACGTTTAAAAAAGCGACAAGATAAATTGCTTAAAAAAGGAGAAAGAAAAGAAAATTCTCCTGGTGGTGGTCTTGATAATATGATGGCTTATCTTGATGAGGATGGAAATATCGTAGATACTCCGCCAATCATTACAAAGAAAAAAGAAATTGACGCAAGTGAAATCGTTTTGGGTGTTCCTGCTCGTGAGGCTGAAGAAGACGAGGGACCGGCTGAAGGTAAAGTTGCCTACTATAACGAGTCAAAAGGATACGGATTTATTAAGGATCTTCAATCTCAAGAAAGTTATTTCTTCCATGTCAATGGAGTTCTTGAAGAAATTCGTGAAAACGATAAAGTAACCTTTGAATTAGAGCGCGGACCGAAAGGAATGAATGCTGTTAAAGTAAAAAGAATTGCATAGAAAATACGACTAACAAAAAAGCCTAATTCTAAATATAGAATTAGGCTTTTTTGTTATCATCTGTTTTAAGCGAGAATAACCTTATTTCTTTTTAGATTCAGGTTTAATAAAAAAAGGCAGTCATAAAATTAAATTTATGACTGCCTTTTATATTAATCTGCTAGAGATAAAATCTCTAGCTTTTTACTTTCTACCTTTCAATATTAAAAAAGGAATTATTGGCAACATATATCCAAACATAACCCACTCATATGAGTGATGCTTTTGCTTTTTGCTTTCCTTATAACACAAGAAAGCTGTGATAACGCCTAGTGTCAGATAAATCACTACTAGCGCGGTAAAACCTGATGACATCCAATAGGGAGTTGTTTCCATGATTTCTTTTTTGAGTTTCTAATTTCTATATATTTTATCTGTCGTACAATGCAATGGCGCAAACTGTGTAAGCCAGACAATTAGGCATCCACCAGTAATATCTCAGACATTGTTTGAACTCATACAAATCTTCAGAATTCGTATTGGCTAGGACACCATCAATTAAAAGTTCATTGTTGGCATTAAATGAAATCACGACATCTTTACCGCCATCAATTTTGACTTTCATTACTTCACCATTCTCTTTTAATTTTTGTTCAAAAGATGGAAATATTAAAAGCAAATCTGGATTTGAAATGGATTTGAAACCGTCTTTACTATAAACAACTTTCAAATCTTGCGTACCTGCAAAATAGAAGTTTCCAAATACTGTCATCATTGTCATAAATTGAAGACCATCATACTTATTGTCTAAGGAAGAAACTTCACCTTGGTCGTTCACCAAAACAGTCACTTGTGAACCTTGAATTGACTCTGCCATAGATACAACTGCATTTTTCAGTTGCGCGAAGCTATTCACGTATTTAACGTCCGAAGTAGAATAACCACCCTCACCGTCAAACGTAATAGAAAAGTTGGGAGTCGGCTGGTCTACCGGAGTAACAATCGTTTTGTTGGCTCCTGTCGGAGACGCGGCAGCGATTGAAGTCGACGTTGCAGCATCCTTATTACAAGAGATCGCCACAGTTGAAACTACGCCAGCTAAAAATAAAATCTTTTTCATAATTTTTTAAGTTTAGTAATGGAAATAATGTTTTATAAATACTAACTAACTACATGACAAAAATTATAAACAATTGATTATCAATAAATTAAGTCTTAAATTTCTTGTTTAAAACCTTGAAAATCAGTATCTTAGATGATGTTCTCAAGCAGTCATTTAAGCCCAATTTCCAAGGTTAGTAACGA